>PWPZ01000031.1 GCA_003556985.1 Bacteroidota bacterium | reverse complement strand
GGTTCCTCAGGCGTTACCATAACCTTTTCGAAGAAATACAAGCTGCCGTCCAGCATTATACGGATGACGTGAAAAACAAGGGCTTCCCCAATGAAAGGGAGCAATATTAAGAGATTGCCGGGCGCTATGTACCCACCTGAAGTCATTTACGAAGACAATCATATCATTGCCGTTAATAAACGGACATCTGAGCTGGCACAGGGAGACAGAACCGGAGATATCCCCATAGCTGAAAACATTAAGCAATGGTTAAAGGACAAATACAACAAGCCGGGAAATGTTTTTCTGGGTGTGATCCACAGGATTGACAGACCGGTATCGGGCGTAGTGGTATTTGCCAAAACAAGTAAAGCCCTGTCGAGGATGAATGAACTTTTCAAGACCAGCCGGGTAAAAAAGATTTACTGGGCCATTGTTGCAAAAAGACCTGAAAAGGAGTCGGCTAAGCTTATACATTACGTAAAAAAAAATCAGGTCAAAAACAAATCCCATGCTTATGAAAAACCGGTAAAAGGTACCAGGGAAGCTATTCTGGAATACCGGCTATTATATGTTTTTAAAAACTATTCGCTACTGGAAGTTGAGCTTCAAACCGGAAGGCACCATCAGATACGTTGCCAGCTGGCAAAAATCGGCAGTCCGATAATGGGCGACCTTAAATACGGATTTCCCCGTTCAATGGAAAACGGAGGAATCGGATTACATTCAAGGGAAGTATCCTTTATCCACCCTGTCAGCCGGAAGCCGGTCACCATAATAGCAGACCCTTCCGGTCATAAGCTATGGAAGGATTTTATGAACAGGTAATATTTCTAAAGAAGATGCTGAAATAGCAATCAAAACATCTCTGGAATGGAACACCCCGGATAATGTGGACATAGATTTGTAAACATAAACTCATGAATAAATATAAAGACAGGTATAAGGTCCTTATTGCGGGTGATAATACAAGGACAGTTACTATTCTTCGCAAATCCCTGGAAATATTCATCCATGAATTTATTGTTTCCACCACCCTGAATATTAAAAATTTCATTGCCGGCAATAAAGATGAATTACCCGATATAATAATTATCAATTTTGAAAATACCGTTCCAGAAGGCATAACTGCGATATCAGATATAAGGAAGAATAACTCCTTAAAGAACATCCCGGTACTGATGGCTACTGATTTTTTGTCAGGAGTAGTACAAAAGTCAATTACCGCAGGTGCTGACGATTTTATCAAGAAGCCTATAGAAAGAGTGGAGCTGCTTATCAGGATCAAATATTTAATTCAGCGAAATAAGCTGCATATGGAAAACCTGAGGCAGTCGACCGAACTGAAAAAAATGTCACTGGTAGCCGACAGATCAGAAAACTCGGTTTTAATCACCGGCAAAAACGGACAGCTCGAATGGGCAAACAAGGCATTTGAGAAGCTTTACGAACATACGCTGAAAGAGTTCAAGCAGCAATACGGTGAGAACTTACAGGAGGTTTCCTCTAAATTCTCAGACGCACTCAATAAATGCCAAAAAAGCCGTAAATGGGTTATATACGAAAATTTCTGGATAACCAGGGCAGGCAATAAAAAATGGATACAAACTTCACTGACCCCTGTTTTAGATGAAGAAGGCGAGATAATAAATTTCATAGCCATCGAAACGGATATAACATCACTCAAGCTTGCCCAGGAAAGATTGATTGAACAAAATCAGGATCTTATCAACCTTACAATAAACCTGGAACAAATAAACAATAAACTTGAGGAACAGCAAAAGGAGATTAACAGGCAAAAAAAGCTTGCAGAGGAGCAAAAAAGCATGGCGGACAACCTTCTTGTAAACATTTTTCCCTACGAAATTGCAGAACAGCTTAAAAATAAGGGATATGCCGTACCAAAACACTACCGGTTGGTTTCCATAATGTTTACAGATTTCGTGGGCTTTTCAAAATTATCAGAGCAGTTAAGCATACGCGATCTTATCAAGGAGTTAAGTATGTACTTTGAAAAGTTTGACTATATTACCCAGGCACATTATATTGAGAAAATAAAAACCATCGGAGATTCTTACATGTGTGCCGGCGGCCTTCCCATACGAAATAAAAGCAACCCTATAGATATAGTGCTGGCAGCTCTGGAAATTCAAAAATTTGTGACCGAAATAAACGTTATAAAGCAAAATTACAATCAGCCCAAATGGGATATCAGGCTGGGCATTCATACCGGTGAAGTAATAGCCGGCGTTATAGGAAAAAGCAAAATGGCCTACGACATCTGGGGAGATGCTGTAAATACCGCCAGCAGAATGGAAAGTTCAGGCGAAAGAAATAAAATAAATATCTCCGGAAGTACCTACAAGCATGTCAGTAAATTCTTCAACTGCAGTTACAGGGGAAAAGTTGAAGTACGCAACATGGGAGAGATTGATATGTATTTTGTCAACGGACTAAGAGAGGAATACCGGATGAACAACGATGGTGCCATCCCCAACAAAACATTTAAAAGCAAACTGACCGAAATCTGATTGCACGGAGATCCAAAGACTTTCCCGGGTGCAAAACTGCAGATAAGCCAGATAATATCCGGCTGTAACGGGGACTTCACCAGCCCGTTGTATACGTAAGCTCATGGCTTGCAGGCTTATAACCCCTTGTCAATACACATAAAGGTTTTCGGGAATTTCAAGATAAATATTTTATATTTGCATGATATCAAACTTTTTCACAAAGTAACTTCAAATAAGTGCAAAACTTTTCTATATGAAGGGGTTTCGTTTTGTTGTATTCCTGTTACTTCTGCTTTCCGCATGTAAATCAACTCGTTATATACCTCCTGCAGTTAGCCATACCCGCACTGAATATATAGCAACTTACAGCAACATTGCCATAAGGGAAATGAGGCGTACCGGTATTCCTGCCAGCATCAAAATGGCTCAGGCTATTCTTGAGTCGGGCGACGGCAACAGCACACTGGCAAGGCAGGCAAATAACCATTTCGGCATAAAGTGCCATAACTGGACCGGAAGAAAGATTTATCATGACGATGACCTCCGTAATGAATGTTTCAGAAGCTATAACAGCCCGGAAGAGTCATTTCTTGATCATAGTGACTTTCTTACAGGCCGGGCAAGATATGCCTCTCTTTTTGACCTGGACCCCTCCGATTACAAATCCTGGGCAAGAGGCCTCAAGGAAGCAGGATATGCCACCAACCCAAATTATGCCAGTTTACTTATCCGTATCATTGAGGATAATGAGTTGTACAAGCTCGATGCAGGCATTTTAACTGCCGGTAATCAGAGAATAGTAACTCCCTCAGCAAATAATACAAGTGGTTCGGGAACATCTGCGCAGAGGGAAGTTATGAAACGTAACAGAATACGATATATAGTTGCCGGCCAAGGTGATACATATGAAAGTTTAACCCGGGAGATGGAGCTGATGAGCTGGGAGATATCCCGGTACAATGACATGTCCGGCAGAAATTCCATTACCCCGGGTGATATAATTTATCTTCAGCCCAAGAGGGCAAGGGCAGCAAGGGGGTTCGACACTCATATAGTGAAGCAGGGACAAACAATGCATCAGATATCACAATTATACGGTATAAAGCTTAACCGCCTGCTCAGAAGAAATTACATGGAACAAGGACAGGAACCTTCACCGGGCGACACCATATTTCTACGCAGGCAGCCCTATCGTGAAGACCCCAGGATAAATTAACGAAAAAACCCTGCAGTTCTCCGGGCAAATGTCCGGCCGCTTAATCGGCTTGCCGTAATGCGCCATAGTCAACTTTATGACTGCCCTGTTCAATATTTCTCAAATGGTTGTTCCGGTTCCGGAAGGAATTTAACTGCAATATGCCCCGGATTCAGGCCTGAATCCTTTAATAAATTCAGAGCCTGCCATTGCTTTTCTGCCTTCTGCCTGAATCCTGTTAAGAATGACGGAACCGTCGGCTGCACCGATTATAAATTGATCTTTCAGAATCTCCACCCTGCCAGGTGGAATATCGGAATATTTTGCAG
>PWPZ01000032.1 GCA_003556985.1 Bacteroidota bacterium | reverse complement strand
GGGAGTCGGATGTGCCTGCCGTTTCCGGCAACGAGAGGGTGTCGGACATGCCTGCCGTTTCGGGCAAAGAGATGGTGTCGGACGTGCCTGCCGCTTCCGGTAAAGAGATGGTGTCGGGAAGCTCCGCAGCATTCTGGTCCGGGGTATCTGACAGCATGTCATCACCATTGCCGGCAGAATTATTGATGCCGGAAGGTAAGACAGAGCCTGCCTCCTGTTCCTCAACCATGGTGTTGTTCCCTTCATCCGTAACCGTGGTGTTGCTCTTCTCACCGATCAGGATGTTGTGACCGTCGGGATATTCAGGCTTAAGTGGAGTTACCTGAACCCAGGAACGGAGGGTGTCGGCATGAAGATACAGAGTGTCATTTTCAGTCATCTGAATGAATAATGCCTTATCGGTTACAAATACCTCTTCCGGCTCTCTTACAAACCACGCATAATTTCCCTTTATAACAATATTTTCTACCGTATCGGTAACCGTGATGTTCATAAATGCTTCTCCCTTGCCCTGTCTGTTATCAAAAAAGAGGCTGTCGGCCGAAAGCACCTGGTTGTTGTTCATCACCCTGGCATTTTCGTTAAACTGAGCGATATCCGTCTGGGTGTTGTACCAGCCGTTTTCACAATAGATGTTTGTTTCATCTCCAATTATTGTGGTTGGCCCAAGGAAATAAGCTACTTCGCTTACCGTATTGTATTTCAGGGTATCGGATCTGATGATATAATCCGGATTGGTTATATTCACGCTGTCACTGAAATGGAACAATTTCTCTTTAGTATAATAATAACCTTTTTGGCTTTCCAGTCTGTTGTCACCGTTTATAACCACCCCCCCGCGTGGATAATACCCGTATTCATCGCGCAGGTTGAAATCCAGATATTCGGTGGTCAGGAGGGTCTCTTCATCCATCAGTCTGACATTTTGCCTTACCTCGGCATACCTTCTGTTACCGTAATAGGTAATCCGGTCGCCATAAAGATGAAGGGTATCACCCTGATTTATGTGAACGTTCCCGAATGCATGCACGATATTGGTATTTGCAAATCGATGGGCGCTGTCGCACTGCATTATAACATCATCATGCTTCAGGCGAACGTTGCCCAGAAGGCGTACAGCATCGGATGCCATGCCGGAATACGGGGCCTCCATGCTTTCCGCATGAAGTATATCGATCTGGGCAGACTTTTGCTGCCTTTCCTGTGATCCGGTTTTGGGTGAAGCTATAAAAAGCAGGCTGATCAGGCCTGGCAACACAAATCGATTCATTACGGGCTCTGTCTTTTAACCCACTGCTGATCACCAAAGTCACAATTCCTGTACGCTTCATCAATCCTTATGTAGGTCTGGATCCTTTTTTCGGCGATCCACTCATCAAGTATCCTCATCATCTTCTCATTCAGGGCCAGGTCTTTAAGACGGGCATAATCATCCCTGAGATTTGCCCTGTGGGGTGCCGTCTGGGATTCAAGATACAAAAGCTTGTAAAAAACTTTTCCCTGGGCATCGGTCGACTCAAGAGGTCCTGCTATCTCTCCGATGCTCATGTCTCTGACTGCCTCGTACTGTACGGGATTCAGCTGGTCAAGCTCGAACTTTGATCCGCCTGTGTCGGGATTGATAACCAGTCCGCCGCCCATCCTTGTATCTTCATCTTCAGTGTTTATGATTGCCGCCATCCTGAAAGTAATGGTATCAGTACGTATCGCTGTGGCCAGGCTGTCAAGAAATGATCTGGCTTCAGTCCTGGCCTGATCGGTCGCAGCAGGCCTCATCAGGATATGCCTTACATTGACCTGATCTCCCCTTCGGTCGATGAGCTGGGCGATATGGAATCCGTATTCGGTTTCAAAAACCGGAGAAACCTGGTCTTCCTTGAGTGAAAATGCAACGTTTGCAAACTCGGGAACAAGCTGGGCACGAGGCATGTACCCAAGCTCACCACCTCTGCGGGCCGAGCCTGGATCCTCAGAATAAAGTACTGCCATGGTGGAGAACCGTTCCCCGTTAATAATTCTCTGCCTGATCTCATTAAGTCGCTGCCTGACCCTGAAATTTTCTGCTTCGCTGAATTCGGGGTATTTAACTATCTTTCTTATTTCCACTTCAGAGGGTACCATGGGGATCTCCTCCTCGGGAAGATTATTGTAAAAACGCCTTACCTCGGCAGGAGTAACTGTTACCCTACCGATAATCTCTTCCTGCATATACTGGGTGATAAGCTGGTCGCGAACAATATCCCTGAAATCTTCCTTGATCTCCAGAATGCTTTTGTTATAATAATTCTCCAGATTTTCTTCTGAACCTATTTGCTGTATAAAAAACTGCAGCCTGCGGTTAAGCTCCATTTCAACCTCTGATTCGGAAACCATAATGGAGTCGACTATCGCCTGGTTAAGAAGAAGTTTTTGTACCAGCTGGTTTTCAAGCAGCTCGCAGCGGGAATCTGCGGTGGGGGAATACCCCTGTGCCTGCATTTGCAGAAGCTCGTTTTCAATTTCGGATTGCAGTATAACGCTGTTTCCCACCACAGCCACAATCTGGTCAAGAATACGTTCCTGTGCACGCAGTGTGAGATGGCCGGTGACCGTAAAAAGTACCGATAAGAAGGTTATTATAAATAAATTCTTTCTGATCATTATGTGTTCTGTTTATTAAAAGTATTGATATGAACTTTTACTTGAAGCTTCTGTTATTACACTTTTTTCCAGCTTATTTAAAAACTTAATTTTTCTCTGGTTTAGTATAATACTTTGTAATTTCCCGCTGGCCAGAGAAAATGGCATCTTACTGCCGGGGGCAAGGAAAGGTATCTTGTCTCGATCGGGAGAGGAGAGCGGCACCTTGAAATAAATCATAGCTTACGGGTTCTGGTTTATAATGGCCGACATAACGTCTTTATTTACCGTGACATTATATTTTTCGCGCAGGGTTTCAATCCATATGTCTTCCAGATAGTCCTGATAATCAGCAATAACATGTCCGCGAGTTTCTTC
The DNA here is from genome assembly GCA_003556985.1 of Bacteroidota bacterium. Classification (GTDB taxonomy): domain Bacteria; phylum Bacteroidota; class Bacteroidia; order Bacteroidales; family PUMT01; genus PXAP01. The sequence goes on along the minus strand of PWPZ01000032.1, from coordinate 1,019 downwards.
CAGAGCTTTTGGCTCAGGTTCAAGAATTTCATGTATCAGCACAACCTTATAATGATCGTTAACCGAATGAACATCAGACACGCCTTCATCCCATTCTATAATATCGGTTATTTCCCTTTCGCCCCTGGAAAACAATCCGCTTTCATAGGTAACCACATCTTCTTCTGCACTACGATTGAGCCGGCCTGTTACCCACTCATCGTCCCTGCCGGAAAACCAGCGGCTTCTCCTGGCTCTCCATCGGGTCCTGCTTGCCAGGCGGCTGTCGCTGGTTGAATAAATGCTGGCCGATATCCTCTCATCCCACATATAATCGTGAATATTGTTTTCGTAATATTCCGCCAATCCGGCGCTATCGCTCATTGCCCTGGACCATATCTCCCGGCTGGAGATTTCGTAAAGCAGCATGCCGTCCCTGTACTCATTCATCATATAACCGAACTCGGGATATTTGTTTTCCAGATTATTGTCCTCCAGTTCCACAAGCCGGTGGCTAACAAAATCTTCATAAAGGTTATTGATATATTCAGTTAATGGCCAGGGTTTTCTGGCATATGCGTTTTGGGAGATAAATTCTGCAAAGTCCCTCTGTGTATAGGTTTTTCCGGTAACGCTGAATAAAACTCCGTTAAGCGGAAGATTTTCAGGGGCAGTCCATCTTCCTTCGAATATGCTGTCGTCAACAAGACGGTAAAAAAGATTCAGCCCCTCCCGGTTTTCGCTGAATTGCCACTCGGCTTTAAGCCTTTCCACAAGAGCATTCCTGATTAACCCTGAGCGGCTGCCCGAAGGATCCCTTATTGCCTCAAGCAGTTTTGACCTTGCCTCATCAAAGGGAGGCCTGTCCCTCCGGTCCATAAGCTTGATTATGTGCCAGCCGTAAGGGGAAAGAAAAGGTTCTGAGATATCTCCGGGATTACTTAGGGAAAAAGCTGCATTTTCAAATTCCGGAACAAACCTGCCCGATCCGAACCAGCCGATTAAACCTCCCCGGGCTGCAGTGTTAAAGTCGGTCGAAT
>PWPZ01000115.1 GCA_003556985.1 Bacteroidota bacterium | reverse complement strand
TCGTTGTTATACTCTTCGTCGGTCTTGTTGAGCACAAAGGCGGCATAGTCGTTATGCCTGGAAAGGTAAAAGACCGATTTTGCATGGCCGCCCGAGAAATTCACGTTGTAGGGGAATCCCTTGAGATTGGTCAGTGTGGTAAACAGTTTCAGGTGCCGGTCGAAGTAAGGCCGGTCGACAAACTCAGACTTGTCCACCTTTATGGCCCGCTCCGATAGTTCGTCGATAAACTGTGAATTGAAAAGCGAGTACACCTGTCCGTTGATATCACTATTATCGAGCATTACCGGGAACATGTCGGTGGTGGTAAGATCCACCCAGGAGTGGTATAGCTTGTTAAGCGGCTGCTCCTCGAATATGTCGCCCGAAAGTTCCCTCACGGGGGTTACGGGGTTGTTGATTGCCGAAGCCATTATGGTGCCGGTCATCCCCCCTGCAGAGGCCCCGCCAATGGCGGGAATAACCACCCTGTGGGAGGGAACACCCGGTTGCCCCCTCCTGTTTTCCCAGTCCTCCAGGGCTTCCATAAGATAGTCTATCACCCCGGCGGTATAGGCACCGGCCGATACGGCGCCGGCCAGGCAAAGTCCAAGATAAAGCGTGTTCTTGTCTTCCATAGCTTTAGATTTAGTTTTGTTGGTAATTAATCGTTTATTCCCAGTTCCATGTGGTATACTCGAACTCGAGGGTAAGGTCGAAAATATTGTCGCCACCCACCGCGAATTCCTTGTCTTTATTCAGTCTAATTTAAAGCAAGATACATAAAGAATTTAATAATTCACTTAATTTTCCAAAAAAATTGACGAAAAATTTTTACTGTGGTATACCACCTAACCTGCACATAGACAAGGGCACTTGCTTCTGCTTCCTGGCGAGAAAAAGCAGAATAACAGAAAGCACAGTATGAAATTGGGGATTTGATCGATCATAATCTGCACATTGGCATCAAATTAAAATTTTAACTAATTGATAATTATCTGTATTTTTGATACATGAGACTCGAAAAGGAACAGGCGGAATTCATTACAGGCACGATAAGGGAACTTGACCCTCAGGCACGGGTATTTCTTTTTGGATCAAGGGTTTCCGATAAAGCCAGGGGTGGCGATATTGACCTGCTGGTATTAAGTTCTGCTCTGAAATACCGCGATAAACTGTTAATCAGATCAAGGTTAAAGCAAGGTTTAGGCGACAGGAAGATTGATCTCATCATTACAGAATCCCCACAAACTGCATTTGAAAAGTCAGCCCTGGCAAACTCCATTCAGATTTGAAATTCCCGTTGCCCGCCGTTCCCCAAAAGGCTGGTTTATAAAATGATATAAATTAGTTACAATGAAAAAGGCAAATCAATTCAATCTCTTAAAGGAAAACCTCAATGCCCTTAAGGAATCTTTAAGATGGCTGAACCGTTCGTATGGAATATGTAAATCCTACAAAAACCTCCATGAACTTCCCGATGAAGGTATGGATGCTTTTGAAAGTTTTACCAGCAGGTTTGCCCGAACAACCGGTTTGCTCTTTAACAAGGTCTTCCGCAGCATAGCTTACCTGGAGGAGGGAGAACAAATGTCATGGCTGGATACGATCCTTTTCATGGAAAAGACAGGTATAATTGATTCAGCTGAAGAAGCCAGGTTAATAAAGGAGCTGAGAAATGATATTGTTCACGAATATATGTTGAATGATATTATTTCCCTGTTTGGTGAGGTGACCAAAAAATCTCCAGTACTGCTCCGGTATTGCGATAATGCTATAGAGTACGGAAAGGAGCTGGAACGGAAGATCAGGGGTGAGTAACCAGGTCCGTTTGCTGCTGCTTGAGCTCCTCTTAAGTATTGCTTAGCCGATGGGTGATCTCGCTTCCGGGGTTCTGATGCCCGTCATCGGGTCGGCCCCACTGGAATCTTTCTTTTCCGGAGCAACAATTGAGGGATCGGCTGCGGTTGTGAAACGCACCTCTTCGCCAAGGGCTGTGCCGGCGCTGTTGGTGGCATAAGCCCTGACGTAATAGGTTGTGGAGGGAGAAATGCCGGTGTAAAGTGGTTCATTTTCCTGGCAGGCACCGTTGAGTATAAGCACGAAAATTAAAGCCGCAGGCAGATTCCTGATGAGGCGCAGTTCCTTTAACATAGCTGACATAAGACTGGTTAATCAATATGGATATTTGTAAATCTGTAAATCAGCATAACACTGGTAACATAATAGATATCGTTGGCAGTTGACGTGGAACTCGTGAAGCCGTCAAGGTAGTCGCTCATGGCATACCTTCCCCCAATCTCAAATCCCAGATCGACAAAATTCCGTATCCCCACCTTGACTCCCACGCCGGCAGGCAGCACCACGGTGAGCGGACCGTGCTCGATATCAGACCGGCTTTGCCTGTCTATGAGGTTCTGGTTGGGCATTACATGGTAAAGCGCCAAGCCTGCCCCGGCAAAAAGATATGCAGAAAAGGTGTTATAATTCCTGACCATCCCGCGGCGGTCAATTCCCGAGCCTATATGTATATCTCTTACCGGAAAAAATTCAATCCGCCCGGCGGGTTCAAACACGACGGTGTTAAAGATGTAGTCCCTGGACTCGTTCCTGCCTCCCTCATCGCTGCCACTGAGCCATCCCAAAGCGGCGGTGACGTTCAGGGAGAGGTGCCTGTTCTGATTGAAACGCAGTCCGCCCACAGCGGTGGGCCGGGAACGGATAATGTCGAGATCCCTGATGCCGTAAATATTATTATCATGAGCCGTGCCGCCAATATCGCCGAAATAGCTTGCTGCTCCTATCCCGACCAGCAGCTCCCGGGGAGTGTTTCTCCAATGTTGCCCATAGGAAAGGGGGATGATAAGGAAAAGAAATAAAGCGGAAAGTGAGACCCTGGTTCGCATCTTTAATTTGTTTTTCCTGTTTGACTTTATCAAAAAACCTTCAGAGGCGCCGCGCAGACAGGCCCTGATAGAGCCCTTTCGGTCGTTTTTTGGGTAAAGTAAAACATAAATATAGAAATAAAGATGTAATTATCAACAAGCTTGCGGAGAAAAACGCCTTAGCCGCTGAAGATATATGCCGGCAACGCCTGCAAATGCAATAATCCGGGAGGTGCAAATTGTTGTTTCGGAGCAATAGATTGGTTACAACAAAGTTAGGAAATTTGGATCAAATGGTTCATAGCAGCGTTTCTAAACATTTTTTAGAGTTGTTAAATCCTGTTATCAGAAAATTTTGTATTTTCGGGATTTTTAAAATTTGCCTGTTTCTTAACCTAAAAACAATATGAAAATGAAAAAGTTTTTGATGACTGCTTTGCTGATTGCCGGATTAACATTTTCGGCTGCAGCCCAGAACCTATGGCTTACCGGTAATTTCCGACTTGCAGGCGAATCCAATGCTACCAGCGAATCTTCCCTTACCTTTATGCCTGAAGTCGGCTACCTTCTTGACGGGCCCTGGGCAATAGGCGGGCAAATTGGCTTTGAAAGCCAGTGGAACACTAACGTGCAGGGTGAGACAATGCGGACGACCCGGACTGCTATCGTACCGTTTGTCCGCTATTTCCTTGGCGAACAGGCCAGTCTCAACTTTTTTATGCAGGGAGAACTGCCGCTGAATTTCTATGGCGGTGAGAATTATAACGGCACTTCCATGGGATCATCATCCTCTGTAGGCTTCGCTTTGCGTCCCGGATTGTTTTATGCTATCAATGACAACTGGGGTTTAACAGTGCAGATGCCGTCAATTTTCAGGATCGAAGATCATCAGGGACTTACGACTTACGAGCTCGTCCTCAACCAGGGTTACACTATACAGAGGTATTTTCTAAACACCTCCTGGGGCATTACCTATACTTTCTGATTCTATTTCCGCGGAAGCATGGATGCCGTCCATGCGACGGAGTCTTTTATGGGTACGAACCGGCAGCCAAGGGCCCGGGTGACCTTATGGTTACTGAAACGGCTTACACGGCGGCTGCTCCGGGCCGTTTCCCTGGTGAGCCGGGGCTTGCTGAGGGTCAGCTTGCTGCGCAGCCATTCCAGCCGCCATCCGGCTTCCGCCAGTCGGCCGGAAACGTGAATGGCAGGTCGCGGACTGTCAAGCGCATCGGCTATCATGTTGAAAAGTTCGCGATAAGACAGCTCTTCTCCGTTGAGTATAAAACGCTCGCCGCTGATATCCGTCTCCATAAGGGCTATCATGCTCCGGCACACATCCCTGACATCGACAAAGCCGGTTATTCCCCCGGTATAATACTTCATCCCTTTTTGTACGGCGGTGAAAAACCGGGCACTGCCCCTTTTCCAGTTGCCGGGGCCGATGATTACCGAGGGGTTCACTATAACGGCGTTCAGCCCTTCTGCTATGCCCCGCCAGACTTCCATCTCCGAATGGAACTTGCTGACGGAATAGCCGCTTCGTCTCCTCGATGGCTTCCACAGATCGTCTTCGGTTACCGGACTTTTATCGGGACGGCTTCCCAGCGCAGCAACCGAACTTACGTGACAAAGCTTTTCGATATCATGCTCCAGGCACAGGTTCACTATGTTGGCAGTGCCTTCAATGTTGCCGTTTATAAGGGTTTTTCTTTCCGAAGGGTTAAAGGAAATCATTGCGGCACAGTGATACACCTGGCTGATGCCTTCCATGGCCTCATCGAGCGAAACAAGATCAAGCATATCGGCGGGAAACCATTCTATCCGGCTGAAAAGATCGCCGGGGCCATCGTAATAATCGAATATCTCCCTCACCATCCCGGGATCGGTGCCGGGACGATGAATGGCCCTTACCTTCTTTTCTTTCTGAAGAAGGTGCCACAGCAGATGTGATCCTACAAGTCCTGTTCCTCCGGTAACGAGTATCATTGTGATGTAAATATACATGAATTTCTTATCCGATCAATATAACCAAAATTCACACACACATATATATATGTCACATTTCATAGAATGATCGCAGCCGACCGCCCTCAAATTTATGATGTAAACCGCAGTATTATACACAAAATATCCTTATCTTTATTATTTATATACCAACAGCAAGAAAAGGTAAATTATGGAAATTTTTTCCTCAGATCCGGAGTTTCCAAATATACCCGGACTTGACCGGTTAACAGACGAAGAAAAGTCAGTTTTAAAAAAATCCTGCTTTTTTGTAGATTACAAAGCCGGAGAGGTGATATTCAGGGAAAAAACCCCGGTCACCCATTTAGTATTCCTTCAATCGGGGCTGGCAAAGTTGTTCCAGGAAACACGTGACGGATCAAAAATTATTATCAGTTTATTTGCTCCCGGATCCTACCTGGGATTGCTGACTGCTTTAGGAGATGATATTTATTTGTACAGTGCAGCTGCTGTTGAAAATGCAAAAGCAATATTGATCAACGTTTCTCAGATACGTAGTCTGGTGGAATCCAACGGGGCCTTTGCCATTTTCATGCTTGAAGAAACCAGCCGCAGGGGGAAGCTCTATCTCTCAAAATTTATAATTCAATCAACCAAGCATATGCCTGGTCGGGTAGCAGGAATGTTGCTGTTTTTTTCGGAAAAAATCTATAATAGCAGAAATTTCTTACTTCCTCTTTCCCGCACAGAACTGGCTGAATTTTCCGGTACCACCAAAGAAAGCATCATACGGACACTATCCGAGTTTAAACATGACAAGATCATCAATATCGATGATAAGAAAGTTGAAATTATCAGCTGCGATCTACTTCAAAAACTCAGCGAGTTCGGTTAAGTTCTGATGATATATATCACCGGAAAGGATAATCCAGATTGTTTGTTGAATGATTACTATCATCCGCACAGGGTTATTATATCACCGCCCAAAAAACTACTAATCAGCAATTAGCACGTAGTATTAGGTATAGTATTTCTCGAGTATAAACCTAAAATTACTGCTATGATATTACTGCTTGTTATTTCCATGGCCGGTTTGACACAGAATCCAAAAATCCAGGTAACAGAAAATGAAGTTCCGGAAAGGCTTATAGAAATTAATATTCATCGCGCCAGTTCGGAAAGTGGCTATGGCTCCAGCCTTAACTTTAATATTGGTATTGAAAAGGATAACCGGAGGATGGCGGCAGGGGCTGTTTACCAGAATACCTCGGGGAAAATTTCCGGAGGAGAAATTTCTTACCGGCACCATCTTCATCCTCCGGATATTACGAGGATGAGGCCATACTTACAATATAATTTTTTGTTCAGGTATAACACCTTTTCTTCGCAATCTTTCCACGCAATAAACCCTGACATGCCAGGTGAGGTGGGCGGCGGACGGGTGGCCACCTTTGAACATTACCTTGGTGCGGGCACACAGATCCGTTTGTTCCAAAAGTTCTTTCTTGATCTTGCTGTTGGCTACGGGACGATCCTGGGATCTGCGGATGAAAAATTCAGGGAAACAGAGCACTATACCATGGGAGGAAGAAGGCAGGATTTCGGGTTGATGACAAAATTCGGCATCAGCTATCAAATCGGCAATCGTGAAAACTGATGGCTGTAAAACTGATTATTAAAGGCCGGTCACGGCAGCGGGGCTTCAGCATGCATTGTTGTTTCTGTAACTTACATGACTTCTCTCATTGACCGCCGGATAATTATTCTGTATCTTAGCGTACTGAATAACCACAAAAATTAATGCTATGTTTTCGGGTATTGTAGAAGAAGCCGCCACGGTTGTGGCACTTGAAAGGGATAAAGGGAACCTGCATATCACCATGGAGTGTTCCTTTGTTAACGAGCTGAAGATCGACCAGAGCATCTCCCATAACGGAGTGTGTCTTACGGTGGTAAAGACGGAAGGGGATACCTATACGGTGACCGCCATCAGGGAAACTCTTGAAAAATCCAACCTTGGACTTCTGGAGGTGGGGTCGAAAGTGAACCTGGAGAGGAGCCTGCGCGCCGATTCGATGGTGGACGGGCATTTCGTGCAGGGGCACGTGGACCAGACGGCGGTGTGTACCGAGGTTCGTGAGGCCGACGGAAGCTGGTATTTCCGGTTCGGGTACGAGCCGACGGGTGACAATATTACAGTTGAAAAGGGCTCGGTGTCGGTAAACGGGGTGAGCCTGACGGTGGTGAACTCGCGCGACAATTCGTTCGAGGTGGCGATTATCCCCTTTACATATGATGTAACCAATTTTCACCAGATCAAACCGGGCACGGTGGTGAACCTGGAGTTCGACATCATCGGCAAATACATTACCAAAATCGTCCGGCAGATACTGGCGGAGAAGAAATAACCCGGCCCGGATCCGCGGGTTTAATAGCTGAGCATATCCGGCCCTTTCTGCTTTTCTTCGCTGTATTTTATCACGTCAACGGGACAGCTTTCCGCTGCCTCGATTATGCATTTCCGGTTTGCGTTGAAATCGGCGTCTTCATTTACCTGCGCCACCTCGCCCACAAAAGGCAATTCAAATACTTCGGGACAGGTTTTTTCACAGAGTCCGCTGGAAACGCAACCTTTCTCGATCCATACCTTTTTGATTGCCATAATTTCTATGTTGGTGATGCCTCATCTAATTCCCGGCCAGATAGCAAGTTTTACTTTGCCGGCTCGAGGAAACCGGCGGGGATGGATATCAGCAGCTGCTGGCCGATATGGTCAATGCGCACCATGACCCGGCGGTTGCCCTTGAAAGTGACCATCTCCCCTTCCAGGCCGTGCATGGGACCGCCAATCACCATAACCTTGTCGCCGGGCAAGAAATTGCCGGAAGTGACCTCCACATCGGCTTCGGTGGCAACGACCCTCCTGAGCACATCGATCTGGTATTCCGGTATGGGTACAGCCTTCCCTTCGAAGGTAATGTAGCGGACAATCCCCCGGGTATTCAGTACCCGATAGTATTCGCTTTTGTCAATATTGACAAATATATAACCCCGTAACAGAGGCTCCTCGACCCATTTGCGACGGTCGCTCCACTGCTTGAGCTTTTTCTGCAGGGGAAGCCATGCTTCTATTCCCTGATTCTGTAATTCGGTAAGTGCTTTTTTCTCATACCGTGATTTGGTATAGGCCGCATACCAGTGTTTTTTTGTTACTGCCATTTCTATATCTTTTACCAGTAATGCAAAATTAATGGTTTGTTGTTAAAATTCCTTGTTAATACTAAATTGTCGGCCGATTGTATTAAATTCGCAACCGTATATCCCGGTATTCCCTGAATATCAACGTCCGGGCAATAAGTTTGAACATGGTTTACCTGCTTTACTTATTAGTTGAACATTAACCTGTATTAGATAACCATACTTTATTCTCATGAAAACCGCAAATCCAAAAATGATGGCTCTGTATGTAGCTGTTCTTGCCTCGGTTATTACCGGGGTGGTTGAAACGATCTACATCACGTTGCCGATTGAAGGACACATTCCGGTAATCACCGGATCGGTGATCCTGGTTTTCGGAGGGGTTTACCTGATGGTCTATCTTCTTCTTACCAATTTTATAGTTCAGAAGATAAACCCGATCTACAATACCATCAGCAACCTGAAAGAGCCGAAGGCCAAACCGGACAGGGAGCTTGACAAAAACGATCTTATCGATGGTATAAATCAGGAGGTGGAGGACTGGGCTACCAACAAAACCAGGGAGATTGACCATCTCAAGGAAATGGAAAATTACAGGAAGGAATTCCTGGATAACATTTCCCATGAAATGAAATCGCCTCTTTTCAATGTGCAGGGATATGTGCATACCCTGTTGGACGGGGGACTGGAGGATGTTTCGGTAAACAGGAAATTTCTCGAAAAGGCTGAAAAAAACATCAGCCGTCTGATAAATATCGTAAATGACCTTGACACGATCTCCCGCCTCGATTCGGGCGAGATAAAGATAGAGTTTGAAAATTTCGATATTGTCCAGCTTACCAAAGAGGTATTCGAACTGCAGGAGATGAGGGCCCAGAATCAGGGCATAAATCTTGTCCTGGATAATGAGACAAAGGGTCCGGTTATGGTGCACGCCGACAGGGAGAAGATACATGAGGTCATGTCAAACCTGATTATAAATTCCATTAAATACAGCAACGAGGGCGGTCGTACCCTGGTGAAATTTTCAGACCTGGAAGACAATATCCTGATAGAGGTGTCGGACGACGGCCTTGGAATTCCAAACGGTGATTTACCTCGCATTTTTGAAAGATTTTACCGGGTGGATAAAAGCCGTTCCCGCAATCAGGGCGGTACCGGACTGGGCCTTGCCATTGTCAAGCATGTTATCGAAGCGCATTGCCAGACCATAAGGGTTAAGAGCCAGGAGAGCAAGGGAACCTGCTTTTCCTTCACCCTTCGGAAAGGGATCTGATCCTGATGATCCTTCTCTATTGAGGGGAAATATTCTCTGAGCCGGAGCCGCGACCCACAGAACTTTTAGGCGTTCGGGGCGGTATCGGGATCCGCAGAACTTTTCGGCGTTCGGGGTAATAATCGAGATCGGGAGTACTTCGGCAATCGGGATCAGGGAAGTGTTTCGGAATCAGGGCAACAATCGGATCCGGAGCAACAACCCGCAAATTTTTCGGATAATCGGATCACACAGGGCTCCATCATATTCTGACGGTTCATGACCGGAGACGGACCGGTTTCAATAATTTATGACCGGTTCCTGACCAGTGCCAACCGGTGCCGTGCCGGTTCTGACGTTGACGGTGCCGGACGGTTTTTGAAAGATCCCTGACAACTCCTGACCTGAAACGACAAGATTTCTGGCGGTACCGGACGGTTTTCGAACGATTCCTTACCGGTGTCGGACCGCTGTCGGACCGCTGTCAGACCGGTTCCGGTTGTGGTTATGGTTCGGGTTGCAGGGCGGCCGAAACAGGAATGCGAATGTATTGAAGAGTACCGTTTTAATCAAATGTTTTTTATATCTTTGTGCAATTTTTATCAGATTAACAGAATTAAGAATTAATTAGTCATATGGACAGTAAGTTTCCGGAATATAAAGATTTTGACCTGTCAAGAATAAATAATGATATTCTTGATATATGGGACAGGGAAAATACCTTCAGGGAAAGTGTCACCTCCCGGAATGGCAACCCTCCTTTTGTTTTTTATGAAGGGCCTCCTTCTGCAAACGGTATTCCGGGTATCCATCATGTTATTTCCAGGACCATTAAAGATATTTTCTGCAGGTACAAAACCCTGAAGGGGTTCAAAGTTGAGCGCAAGGCGGGATGGGATACCCACGGTCTGCCGGTAGAGCTGAGCGTGGAGAAGACCCTTGGCATAAAAAAAGAGGATATCGGGAAGAGTATTTCGATAGCCGAATTTAACGAGGCGTGCAAGAAGGAGGTAATGAAATATACCGACCGCTGGGAGGAGCTTACCCGCATCATGGGTTACTGGGTGGATATGGACGATCCGTATGTCACCTATGACAACCGTTACGTGGAGACCCTGTGGTACCTGCTGAGCGAACTGTATAAAAAGGACCTTCTCTACAAGGGCTATTCCATTCAACCCTATTCCCCGGCCGCAGGTTCGGGCCTGAGCACCCATGAGCTGAACCAGCCGGGATGCTACAGGGATGTAAAAGATACTACCGTGGTGGCCCAGTTCCGGGTTCTAAGAAATGAGAAGTCGGACTTTCTGTTTGAAAACGAGGACGAGGAGGTTTTCTTCCTTGCATGGACCACAACCCCATGGACCCTTCCCAGTAATACGGCGCTGGTAGTGGGCGGTGATATTGAGTACAGCAGGATACGCACCTATAACCCCTATTCGGGGAAACCGGTAACGGTAATTCTTGCCAGCGACCGGGTAAGCACCTATTTTAACCGCGATAATGCTTCCCTTACCCTGGAGGATTATCAGTTAGGCGACAAAAATATTCCCTGGAAATTTACCGGTGAATTCAAGGGCGACGATCTTCAGGGCATACGGTATGAACAGCTGATGCCCCTGGTTAAACCGGAAGAGGGTGATGCCTTTGTTGTGCTTACCGGCGATTTCGTCACTACGGATGAAGGTACGGGAATAGTGCATATTGCTCCTTCCTTCGGGGCGGATGACTTCCGCACAGGGAAGCAGTACGGACTGGCATCGCTGACCCTGGTGGATAAAAAGGGAAAATTTATTGACCAGGCGGGATGGCTGGCCGGCAAGTACGTGAAGAACGAGTATGACGATAGCATTCCCGATGATGCCGAAACAACAGATGTGGAGATTGCAGTGCATCTTAAGAATGAAAACCGGGCTTTCAAAATTGAAAAGTATGTCCATTCCTACCCCCACTGCTGGCGTACCGACAAGCCCATACTGTATTATCCGCTCGACTCCTGGTTTATCCGCACCACTGCCCTCAAGGAGAGGTTGCTGGAGCTAAACGACACTATCAACTGGAAGCCGGCATCAACAGGTACGGGGCGCTTCGGGAAATGGCTGGAGAATCTGGTGGACTGGAATCTGTCGCGTTCAAGGTTCTGGGGTACTCCCCTGCCTATATGGAGCACCAAAGATGGAAACGAGAGGGTTTGCATCGGTTCCGCCGCCGAACTTAAAAAAGAGATTGACAAATCTATCGGCGCAGGGTTCATGACCGATAACCCGCTGAAAGATTTCAGCGAGGGAGATGGTTCGGCCGATAACTATTCAGGGTTCGATCTTCACAGGCCCTTCGTTGACGATATCGTGCTGGTGAGTCCGCAAGGCAAAAAAATGATGCGCGAACCGGATCTGATCGATGTATGGTTCGACTCGGGAGCAATGCCCTACGCCCAGATGCATTATCCGTTCGGCGACAGGGAGCTGTTTGAAAAGAATTACCCGGCCGATTTTATTGCCGAGGGTGTTGACCAGACAAGGGGCTGGTTCTTTACCCTTCACGCAATAGCGGTTCTGCTTTTTGATTCGGTGGCTTTTAAAAATATCATCTCTAACGGACTGGTGCTCGACAAGAACGGGAATAAGATGTCAAAAAGGCTGGGCAACACGGTCGATCCTTTCGACATTATTAAAAAGTTCGGCTCCGACCCGCTGCGATGGTATATGATGACCAACTCCCAGCCATGGGATAATATCCGCTTCGATGTGGCGGGTGTTGAAGAGGTAAGAAGGAAATTCTTCGGCACTCTTTACAATACATATTCTTTCTTCTCCCTCTATGCCAACATTGACGGTTTTACCGGAAAGGAAGAGGAGGTGCCGCTGCATGAGCGCCCCGAAATTGACCGGTGGATTATCTCCCGGCTTAACACCCTCATTAAAGAGGTTGACGAAGCCTATGGAAACTATGAGCCTACCAGGGCGGGAAGAGCCATTCAGGATTTTGTTTCCGAGCATCTCAGCAACTGGTATGTGCGCCTGAACAGAAAACGCTTCTGGGGCGGCGAGCCTTCGGCCGACAAGCTGGCTGCTTATCAGACTCTTTATGAATGCCTCATCTCGGTTGCAATAATGTCATCGCCCATTGCTCCCTTTTACGCCGACAGGCTGTTCCGCGACCTGAACGGGATGGCAGGAAAGTATGATGTATCATCGGTGCATCTGGCCGGTTTCTGCTCTTACGATGCCGAAAGAACCGACACCGACCTGGAGGAAAGAATGGAGCTGGCCCAGCGTATATCGTCAATGGTTCTGGGTCTGCGCCGTAAGGTGAACATCAAGGTGCGCCAGCCGCTGAGCAGGATTATGATACCTGCAACCGGCAATACCATGGTCCGGCAAATCGAAGGGGTGAAAAATATTGTCCTTTCGGAGACTAATATCAGGGATATTGAGTTTATATCTGATACCTCGGGAATCCTGGTTAAAAAGATCAGGCCCGATTTTAAGAAGCTGGGGCCGAAATACGGAAAACTGATGAAGGCAATATCTTCCGGCATTTCCGAATTTACCCAGGAAGATATCAGCAGACTGGAGCAGACCGGCGGCATGGAAATAAATATTGACGACAATCTGATCAATCTGCACCGGGATGATGTGGAGATTATATCGGAAGATATTCCCGGCTGGCTGGTGGCAAATGAAGGCAACCTTACCGTAGCACTTGATATCACGGTGAGCCCGGAGCTTAAACAGGAGGGGATAGCGCGCGAATTCATCAACAGGATTCAGAATATGCGCAAGGACAGCGGCTTTGAGGTTACCGACAAGATCAACATCAGCATCAAAAAGCACGAGGCACTGAATGATGCCGTGGAAAGGTTCAAAGAGCATATCGGTACCCAGACCCTTGCTTCAGATATAAATCTTGTAGAGGAAATCAGCGAAAACAACTCAAGGGAGGTTGAAATTGAAGAAGGGGTAAAAACGGTTATAAAGATCAGCAGGGTTGAATAAGCCTGAAATTAAATGACACAGCAATGAGGTTGGGGCGGCTATAAAGATATGCAGCGTAATTCGAGGTGTTTTGTTGTTTATGATTATAATGTTTAATATAATTGCCATTTAAATTTTGAGATATGAGCGAGAAAGAGAAAACCAGGTATTCTGACGAGGAACTGGCTGAATTCAAACAATTAATCCTTGACAAACTTGACAAGGCCAAAAAGGACTATGATATTCTGAGCAGCGTCATCACCCATGGTGACAGTAACGATATTCAGGATACATCGCCAACTTTCAAAGTGCTTGAGGAAGGAGCATCAACCCTTTCCAAGGAAGAGGCGGGGAACCTTGCCGCAAGGCAACAGAAATTCATACAGCACCTGCAGGGTGCACTTATCCGCATCGAACACAAGACCTATGGAATATGCAGGGAAACAGGCAAGCTTATCTCAAAGGAGCGCCTGAGGGCAGTACCCCATGCCACCCTCAGTATGGAAGCCAAGCAAAAACAGCGCTAAAGTTGATATCGGAAGTCACCATCCTATTTGAAATGATTGGGAAACGGCAATGTTTCCCGGTCATTTTGGTTTTAACGGCGGCACCAATGATCGCCCCGATACTTTGTTTCGTTTAACATTATGAAAAATCTGAGTACAGCAAATAAATCACTGATTGTAATATTCCTGATCCTTATAGCCGACCAGGCATCAAAGATCTGGGTAAAGACCAATATGGTGCTTGGCCAGGAGTTCCCGATCCTGGGCAACAGAATCCTGATCCATTTTACAGAAAATTACGGCATGGCTTTCGGATTTGAGTTCGGCGGTGAATACGGGAAGATCGCCCTGAGTTTGTTCCGGATACTCGCTGTGGCAGGAATAATATGGTATATCCGCGATCTGATCGCCAAAAAGGCGCCGCAGGGGCTGATCATGAGCATTTCACTTATACTTGCAGGTGCCATAGGCAATATCATCGACAGTGCTTTTTACGGTATGATCTTCTCGGACAGTTATTTCACTACTGCCGAATTTTTGCCGGAAGGCGGGGGTTATGCCTCTTTTTTGCATGGCAGGGTGGTTGACATGCTCTATTTCCCGGTGCTCAGGGGCGACTGGCCCGACTGGCTGCCTGTCATTGGCGGTCAGCGCTTTATTTTCTTCAGACCGGTATTTAACATCGCCGATACCGCCATCACATCCGGGGTTGCCATAACCCTGCTTTTCTACCGGAAGTATTTCAATTAAAAGCTGTTGTCGGAGACCAGGACCGGCTGTTTGCAGGCTCTGACCAGTCTATTGTGCGGGATGATTTGCTTTGGCGGCGGCTTTCCTTTTGGTATAAATGTACCAGCCGTATTCCAGGGCCCCGATGAACATCAGTGAGTAACCCAGCAGCTCGGTGCCCTCTTCGGCCGCATTCTTCACCCACCGGGTGGGCCCCTCCAGCTCCTGCACTTCAAGAATGTTGCGCCACATGGTGCCGCGCCCGAACAGCCTGGAGAATACCATCAAAGTAATGAAGCCTGAAAGGATCACTCCGAAGGCAGGCAGCTTCAGAAAATCATAAAATGCCTTTACAAAGGTAGAGCGATTATGGTACACATATATTATTGTCAGTATAAGGGCTATAAGCACAAAAAGCTGCCATGCTCCTTTGAACCAGGTATGGAAATAGTTATTGAATTCCCTGATAAAGGCCATCAGCGACATGCCTGCCATCATCCCGGTAAAGCCGGTTATACTGCGATCGTAACGGCCAAGTGAGAAATAAAGGATAGCACTCAGCATCAGAAAGATCTCCTGGGTCCATTCGGTATAGGAATGTTCGCCAAATTTCCCGGTGTGGGTCAGGGTGATGGAATCGAGAAATATCAGGTGACTGATGCCACCCAGGATGGCAGCATAAAAGAGTGTCCTGAATATGGCCTGTACTATGGGTTGGGTGTATTGCCTGTCTGTCTGCATGGTTATTTTATTTAATT
>PWPZ01000243.1 GCA_003556985.1 Bacteroidota bacterium | reverse complement strand
GACCAGCTTTCGACCGACTGCCGGTTGCCGGTCCGTATCTGTACGGTACCTGTAATATTTGTGTCTTCCACCCTGCCATTAAAAATATATGAGCTGCCATCCCGGCCGGTCGCCGTAAAATTGATCCTTTCTCCCGATAGCAATGGATCCGTTACAGTCAGCGAACTACCACCTGAGTTCAGTTGCAGATCGATTTTCTGGAATTCCTGGGTGGCATTCATTGTAAAGTTCCGGCCGTCTGTTTCCCAAACCCACTGGCCGCTCACTTTGGCGGGAATTACCCAGTAATAAACATGGCGGCTGTCAATCCTGAGATGCTCATCCGCTTCCCAGTCGCCCATGCTGAAACTGTGGGAAACAATCCTCGTTCCGGGCCTCAGTACCTCAAGCAGCACCGGTCTGAGCTTTAGATTAACCGAGCTAAGAAGATACATGGTAATTACCGTGGCATTACTTATATCCGCTTCAAAAAGATCTCCTTCCATAAAAACTACTTTGTCATCGACACCGGCTTTCCTGGCATTATTGATCGCTTCCTCCACCCTGACCGGATTGAGGTCTATCCCATGGCCCACTGCACCCCTCCCGGCTGCGGCAATTACTATGCGGCCATCTCCCGAACCAAGATCTATCACATAGTCGCCGGGGCCTACATTGGTAACATCAAGCATTCCGGCAACAACATCATGAGGGGTAGGAACATAAGGGACATCAAGATCCTGGGCGTGACACTGATAGGAAACAAAAACAGCCAATGCTACTGTTGCAAGCAGCTTGGTTTTCAGCTCGTATTTATTTTTCATTATCTAAAGGTAAAAGTTAATAATTGAATTTCAGGATTAATTTGGTTGGAAAAACCCGGTTACCGGAAATTGCTTCCCGCAAGAATTTCCTGATCTGCAACATGAACAACATGAATTTAACTATAAAGCTAATAATTACAATAAATATAACCTTATAAAATTTGTTAATTTCTTGTAACTCCATCATTCAATTAAACCCTTGCCTGTTCAAAATCACAGAAAAAATCTGCCAGTATTTGCCCCGGATAATTAAAAATACTATAAATTTAGATCCCGGGGCCGTTTTTGATGCAGGGCAGGCCTTTCCATTCACCCGGCATTTACAGTTTAACGGAACAGGTTATCAGGGTTTACAGCAGATATCTCAATTGATTAATTTTTTATAACGGTTATTTATGTCAAACTTAGAAGAAATCAGACAACTACTCCCTGTAGCAAACCAGAAGCTTTTCTCCAGGCCTAATGTCGTGGCCACCGGGATTGGCTACAAAACGTCGGGCGGCAAAAAGACCGGTGAATTATGCATTGTATGTTCCGTCGGACTCAAGGTTGCTGCCGCGTCTCTTGATGAAAATGAACTGATCCCCCCTTTTATGGACGGAATACCCACCGATGTTAAGCCGGTGGGACTTATCCGTGCCTTACAGTCGCCAACCGGCAGGTTCCGGCCCGCGCCGGGAGGTGTCAGCACGGGCCATATTCATGTTTCTGCGGGAACCCTTGGCTGCCTTGTCAGGAAAGGGGATAAGGTATTGATCCTTTCAAACAATCATGTACTGGCCAACTCCAACCAGGCCCAGAGGGGGGATATAATAATTCAGCCCGGACTGCATGACGGAGGAAGTGTATCCACTGATCACATTGCCAGCCTGACCGAATTTGTTCCCATCCATTTTGAAAATGAAAGGAGCAGGAGGCTTTTTGCAAGCGGATTAACCGGTCTCTACAACTTTTTCGCCCGTCTTTCGGGAAGCCGGTCCCGCCTCTATTCCAGGAAAGGAAGTCAGCCGGAAAATCTGGTCGATTGTGCCATTGCAGAACCGGTTGACCCGGAAGATGTTAAAAATGAAATCCTGGAGGCCGGAAAAATAACCGGTACGGCCTGTGGTACTCTCGATATGAAGGTGAAGAAAAGCGGACGCACCACCGGCTTAACAACGGGGGTGGTCGAACAGGTGGATGTCACGGTCAGGGTAAATTTCGGGGCCGGAAAAACTGCGCTTTTTACCGATCAGCTGATGACAGGGGCTATGAGCCAGGGAGGCGACAGCGGATCGGTTGTGCTTAACGAAAAAAATGAGGTTGTGGGATTACTTTTTGCGGGCAGCACCACTACTACCATAATTAACAGGATACAGAATGTAATAAAACTGCTTGATGTAGAACTGATATTGGAGTAATATTGATAAC
Organism: Bacteroidota bacterium; assembly: GCA_003556985.1. Taxonomy (GTDB): domain Bacteria; phylum Bacteroidota; class Bacteroidia; order Bacteroidales; family PUMT01; genus PXAP01. Next base: position 1,851 of record PWPZ01000243.1, on the reverse strand, counting down.
ACAGGCCTTTCGGGCAAAGCCCCGTCAGGACATTACCGCGAGAAGAGAGAAGCGGGATTCAAGGATTAACTAAACCTGGTATATCATGATTAAATCAAAGGAAAAGGTAATGAAGGTCAAGAATATTTATGAGAAAATATGGCTTGAACTGGAAAAAGTCAACGCGGTAGGGACCGGCAAAACCAGAGACGGCAGACTGGGTCTGGTTATTTCACTCAGCTGTGATGATGCTGCCACAAAAGAGATTTTCCCCGGTGAAATCGAAGGAGTACCCATTGAATTCAAAATCACCGGGGAAACAGATGCCCTGTAAATAGCCCGCGTAAGCAAGCTGTATTGGTTAATCACCATGGCGCGATATACATCGGAGGATCTGCCGGGGGATCGCCTCTCATGCAGCGGACCGATACTCCAAAATCTTTGGGCTGATCTTCCGCGAATAATTGTGCAGATTGATTATTTACCCCGTAGATATAAGCACCTATTTCATAAGGAGTTGATGTCCACCATGCAGTGGTCAGATTAAGGCCATAGAATTCTCCCGGAGAATTCCCGACCATCCCAAAACGGATACCTGCAGGAAGTGCATTAAACCTAATCTCATCGCTGGCCCCGGTATTGGGATCTTGCCAGTAGGCGGTGCCCTTCAGCTTACCTCCGGCTGTCTCCATAGCTCCAAGATATTTTATCAGTTCATAAAGATCACCTGTAGTGGGCACCCGCCATCCTTCGGGGCACAATTTTTCTGTTTCAACGGTATACCAGTTATATAAGGCTCCGAAAACATCCTTGAACTTTTCACCGTAATTTTCGTACCAGCAGTACGCAGGATTTGTCATATCGTTCCAGTCTGAATCTACCGTTACTTCCTGGATGCCGGTTCCATCACTCAAGGACGTAGTTTTAAGGTTTGACACCATCCATTCCTGTTTGCCTGTTATCACATAATAATAAATATTCTCTTCTATATCCACTGCCCTTCCATCATAGGTCGTGAATTCAACCTGCTCGCCATAAGAAACTCCCACGTTATTTTCAGCCCAGGCACGTGCAAAATAGATTGTGCCTGTATTAAGGTCAGGAACATTTCCGGTGAAAAATCCTGTTCCGGTTCCGTCAATTGTCATTCCTTCATTAATTTCCAGTGTGGGATTTTCGGAAGTGCTCCATACAATTCCCCGGTAAGTGGTTGCTCCGCCATCGGCCATAACCCTTCCCCTTACTGATGCCGATACATCGGTAATTCCTGTAACCAACTCTGTGCTGACTTCGGGATAATCATAGGTGGTAAATTCAACCTGGTCTCCGTAAACCGTCCCCTCGCTGTTGGTTGCAAAGGCTCGCACATAATAGGTTGTTTCGGGAGAAAGTCCTTTAATGCCAACTGAAAACTCTCCTATTCCCGTCCCTTCATTCATCATACCCTCATTATTCTCCAGCGAAGGATCCTGAAAAGTACTCCACACAACACCACGGGCAGTCACCTGTGCCCCGCCATCGGATTCAACATTTCCTCCGGCAACAGCTGTATTGTCGGTAATATCGGCAACGGCTGCGGTAGTGACCTCAGGTAAGCCGGCAAGGGTGGTAAACTCAACCTGGTTGCCGTATACCGTTCCTGCGCTGTTGGTGGCATATGCGCGTACATAGTACGTGGTTGCAGGTAAAAGTCCGGTCAGTTCGCTGGTAAATTCACCGGAACCATTACCATCTTCGGTAATACCGTCGTTCCCGTCGATATCCGGTTCTTCCGCAATGCTCCATACCACGCCCCGGGCAGCGACTTCAACACCGCCGTCGTCTGTAACCTCTCCGCCGGAAACGGCAGAGTCTTCAGTGATTCCGGTTACT
>PWPZ01000169.1 GCA_003556985.1 Bacteroidota bacterium | reverse complement strand
CAGCAGCTTCTTTGCCAGGTTATAGGCATTATTTACAATTATCTTAACCTCGGAGTCAATCAGTTCGGCTGTCTTTTCACTGTAGGGTTTTGAAAAATTATATTCATTCTGGCCTGTGGAATCGTAAAAACTGATATTGCCAATATTTTTGCTCATACCGAAGTATGAGACCATGGCATAGGCCTGCTTTGTGATCCGCTCAAGGTCGTTCAGTGCACCGGTCGAAACCTTGCTGAAATTAATTTCTTCAGATGCCCGGCCTCCGAGGGCAACACACATCTCATCAAACAGCTGCTCGGTGGTCGTTATCTGTCGTTCTTCAGGCAAATACCAGGCTGCACCAAGAGACCTGCCCCTGGGAATAATAGTGACCTTTACAAGAGGATTGGCATGCTCAAGCAGCCAGCTAAGGGATGCATGACCAGCTTCATGAAAGGCAATGGTCCGTTTTTCCTCAAGCGAAATTATCTTATTCTTCCGCTCCATTCCACCGATAATCCTGTCAATGGCATCAAGAAAATCCTGTTTGCCAACAGACTTTTTATCCTTACGGGCAGCAATCAATGCAGCTTCGTTACAGACGTTGGCAATATCGGCGCCGGAGAATCCGGGAGTCTGTTTTGCCATGAAATCGACATTCAGATTTTCCTCCAGCTTCACAGGCCTTAAATGGACCTTGAAAATTTCAGTCCGCTCATTCAGGTCGGGAAGCTCCACATGAACCTGACGGTCGAACCGGCCGGCTCTCAGAAGCGCCCTGTCGAGAACATCTGCCCGGTTGGTGGCTGCAAGTAAAATGACACCCAGGTTAGGTTCAAAACCATCCATTTCGGTAAGCAGCTGGTTAAGAGTATTCTCCCTTTCGTCATTTGCCCCGAATCCCGGATTTTTTCCACGTGCCCGTCCAACAGCATCAATCTCATCTATAAACACGATGCAGGGTGCCTTTTCCTTTGCCTGTTTAAAAAGATCCCTGACCCGGGAAGCACCCACGCCGACAAACATTTCAACAAAATCAGAACCTGAAATTGAGAAAAAAGGCACATTTGCCTCGCCGGCCACAGCTTTGGCAAGCAGGGTTTTACCGGTTCCGGGAGGGCCTACAAGCAGAACTCCTTTGGGTATTTTTCCCCCGAGCTGGGTATATTTCTCAGGCTTTTTCAGGAAGTCGACAATTTCCTTGACCTCCAGCTTTGCTTCCGCCAGTCCGGCAACATCTTTGAAATCTATCTTTACATGTGATTCCTTATCAAACATTTTGGCTTTCGACTTCCCGACATTGAATATCCCGCCGGGTCCGCCTGCTCCGCCTGCACCACTCATACGGCGAAAAATGAAAAGCCAGATTGCAACAAGGATGAATATGGGTAAAAGCCAGCCCAGAGCATCAGTAAAATAGTCGCGTTCGGTAACGTAGTTTACACTGACCCGCTCTTCCTGGGGAAAATCCTCCTGGGCTTCGCGCAACCTTTCTTCAAACAGTTCAACCGAACCAATTGTAAATTCATAATGAGGCCCTGACCGGGACGCCGAAGAAAATCCCCGGTCGAATAACTCCTCATACTTTGGAAGGTCGAGCCTGTCCTGCTTAATATAAATCCTGGCGACTTCCCTGTTTACCACCTCAATTTTCTCAATATCCCCTGCCCTGAGCATGTCACGCTCAAACTGCTGAAAATTAATCTCCACAGGCTTGCTTCCGGTACCGAATATCTGAATGGCAATAAATGCAACTGCAATAAGCCCGTATATCCAGTAAAGATTGAATTTTGGACGTTTGCTATTGCCATTACCGTTTTCATCCGACTTTTTGCCGGGGTCTTTCCGGTTTTTATTATTTTGTTCCTGTTCAAACATATATGAATAATGAATTATTTCTTAGTCAATCTTAATAATATTACCATCTGCCCATAATTCTTCCAGCTGGTAGAAATCCCTGTATTCTTTCTGAAATACATGTACAACTATTGTACCGTAGTCCAAAAGTATCCAGCTGGCATTTTCGAATCCTTCTTTATGATAGGAAGGCCAGTCCAGTTTCTCTTTCATTTCGGTTTCTACCGATTCGGCTATGGCGTTAACATGTACATTGGAATCGCCGTGACATATCAGAAAATGCTGGCAAATCCTTTGTTCCAGACCACTCAGGTCTATATCTACAATCTCCTTACCTTTAACTTTTCTTATTCCTTCAATTATGTTATACAATAAAGTTTCTGTTGCTATATTCTTCTTTTCTTTATCCATTCAATATTTTGTCTGCAAAGTTAATTATTTTTTAAAATAATCGGGAATCTCCCGTATCATCGAAATTTCAGAAAAAACATCCGGCTCCATCCATTTAATTCGATGGTAAAACGTACTTTTGATGACCATATTGTTACAGGCATTTTCATATAAACAAACGGCAGTGTACTTTGTTGGAAAAACAATTCTGGAGTTTAGTCATCTTGAATCCACGAATGATTATTGCAGGCAAATGGCAGGCAAGCAGGTGATGGATGAGGGTACCGTGGTATGGGCGAAGCACCAGTCAAAGGGGCGCGGGCAGGGACAGAGCACCTGGGAAAGCAATGAAGGGCAAAACCTTACTTTCTCAATAATCCTTGAACCTTTGTTTCTCGATCCTTCCGGACTGTTTTTTCTTTCCATGGCGGTATCACTTGGAATAAGGGGCTTTTTAATACAGTATTCTCCTCATGTAAGCATTAAATGGCCAAATGACATTTATATAGGAAACAGGAAAATAGCAGGAATGCTTATTGAAAGTTCGGTTATGGGAAACAGGGTGAAACATTCCATTGCAGGCATCGGAATAAATATCAATCAGACCAGCTTCGCCGACCATATACCCAATCCTGTGTCATTAAAGCAGGTAACCTATCGCACATTCCCCTTAAGAGAAACCCTCATCAGTTTGTGCAGTGAAATTGAATCCTGGTACAGACTTCTTATCAAAGGAGAAAAGGAAAAAATAAAAAATCTGTATACCAGGCACCTGTACAGGTTAAATGAAAAACATTCTTTCAGAAATGACAATATGGTTTTTCATGCATTCATAAGGGGTGTGGATCAATTCGGACGGCTTGTACTGGAGGATGAGGAAGGCTTTACACGCCACTACGGCATGAAGGAAGTGGAATTTCTCCACCTAACCGATTAGGGCCGGCACTTCCGGATTAAATCCTCCGGCTTTCTATGACCATTCCCGGTTATTGAGATGATCTGATAACCTGGATGCTATTTCCTCTACACCATTTTCCAGGGGCGTCTGGGCTACCATCTTCATCATCATATTCAGATCGGCTTCCAGAATAAGTTTCAGTAAAGTGGCGTCAGGATCCGGTTCTTCAAGCTCTATCAGTAAATTTATCCGGAACGGCACATTCCCCTCCGATTCGAACATTATCTTTTTTTCGGGCTCCCTGGAGATCACCCGCACCCCTACTTCGCCAAGACCGTCGACAGTGAACCTGCACCCGTCCCGGTCAACCTCAAAATCCCTGACAGTGTCGCCGGGAACAAGGGCGTTGAAATTATTTATATCCGAAATAAACCGGTAAACATTGCTGCGGTTTACTTTTATGATTTTTTCAGAACTTTCAAATTTTGTCATATAATTATTATGTTATATCTCCCCAGTGAGCAGGATCCTGCCTCCAATTATTCAATGTGCCGAGATCTTCAGGATCAACCAGTTTCATTTCTCTGGCCACCTCAATAAGAGTATGGTAGTTTGTGAGGGATTGCAGTTTGCAATTATTTTTCCGGAAGCTTTCCGAAGCAACATCAAAACCATAAGTAAATATTGCTGCCATTCCAAGTATCTCACATCCTGCTTCCCTGAGGGCGCTGACAGCTGCAAGGGAGCTTCGGCCGGTTGAAACCAGGTCTTCTATTACCACAACCCGGTCATCGTTTTTGACCTGACCCTCGATCATCCCTTCAAGTCCGTGAGCCTTCGGCGCAGTTCTTACGTAGGAAAATGGCAGATCAAGCCTGTCGGCCACAAGCATGCCGTGCGCAATAGCTCCCGTGGCAACTCCGGTTATCATAGTGACATCCGGAAAGTGTG
>PWPZ01000227.1 GCA_003556985.1 Bacteroidota bacterium | reverse complement strand
CAGCCCCTCGTTAATAATATCATGGACATCGTCAAAACTTCCGTAGGCTATCTGCTCAAGCGAAAATGGCAGACCGAATCTCTCCTCAATATCCATGAACTCGGCCATTCCCGAAACATCAACATGTATCTGTCCGCTCTCAAACTTCATGGGAGAAAGGGAAAGACCCACATCGCTGAACTGAACCCCAACCCTCGGGGCAGACGCCAGGTCTCCCTGCAGCACCGGCAGTACCAGGTTGACCGTTTGGCCCGGAAATGTACTTATGATAACACCAAGCTCATTATCAGGATCCCCCTGCACATCGACAAGAAGGTTGTCCTGCTGGTCTTTCAGCTCCAGCCATGCAACCGTGGTATGGGGCACGGGTAGCCGGGCGGGAATTACCGACTCGATGTCAAAAAATGCAAGAACAGGATGAAAGCCGAATTCATCAACTATGGCTACCATGTTATTATTATAAAGCACCTCCATCCTGCCCTCCTGAACCTTGAAAGGATCAAGTCCAAAGGCAAAATCGTCCGAAAAATCAACTGAAAGATTGTCTACCGTAAAACCGCTGAAAGCCATCTCGGCATCCGCGCTGCCGCTGGTGCGCAAACCGGTGCTGTCGATCTGCACGCCCCCGGCAAGTGAAAAGAATATTCCGGGATCGAGTGACAGCGAATCATCGGGATCGGCCGACCGGTACAGGAGTGAAAAATCGCTGTCAATGCCTGCCTCAAAAGCAAAGGCTTCATCAAAAAGTATGTTTCCTTCCTTTATTTTGAAGCTCTTCAGATCAAGGAACACCTGGTTGAAAGCCACGCCTATCTCACGGCTGCCCGCCATGAACTGGTTGCTCCCGTCAATCATCAGGCCATCCAGTGATATGGCAGCGCTGTTTACATTAAATACAAGTATCTCATCTTCCGATGGGATTTTCCATATAAAGGGGCGGTCAATCTCAAAATCAAGCGAAGTGAATTCTCCCTTTACAATATCTATTCCCAGGGAGCCGCCAAACAGTCCGCTTCCCCCTTCCTGCAGGGGAAATTCCAGATTGGCGGAGGCATCTAAAACGGCGGACTGGCCGGTGTTTCCGGCACTGAAATTCAGAACAGACCCTGTTACCGATGCCCTGTATGGGCCTATGCCCACCGGGCATGAAGGGATAATGCCGGTAACCTGACCGGATATTATCCCGGTGCTGCTCAAAAACAGGTTTTCAATGCCAGGCTCAACTGTTTCGTCGCTGCAGGCAAAGGGCGAGCCCAGCAGCATTGATCCGTCCAGCGCAAGGTGACCTTCAATGCTGAATTCCCCTGCCTCAACAGCCCCGGTCAGCTCACCAGCCAGAGTACTGAGCCGGACAGCATATCCCGCACCCAGCTCTATGGCACATTCATTACCTGAAAAGGAGGTAGAGGGGAGAGCGGCAGAAAACTGACCCCCGGAAAACCCTGCATTTTCAATATCAAGTTTAAGATTTCTTAGACAATACGGCATATGGTCAGGAAACCGCGGAAGGGTGAGCTCAAAGTCAAAATCGAAATCCCACGGACCGGGAAGCAATCCGTCCCAGTCAAACCAGGGAAAAGTAAAGGCAGGAATAGTAAAGGAGGTTAGGCGGGCGCCGAAACCGGCAAGATCAAGGCGGGGTATTATTTGAAGATCATCTTCATTAAAATGGACCGGAGGAAAATGAATGCCTTCCCCGTCAAGGGTTATACCGTAAAGATCGGGCAGTTTCAGGTCATCAAGGGACGGAAATTTCAGACTGGCATCAAATTCAAGGCCAAAATCCCACTGATTGGCCTGCAGATCATAGCTTATCCAGGGATCATTGAAGCGGGCGATCTGCAGCTCACCTATGCCAAGATTTATATCCGGGGCATGATAGGTAAGAGGTGGGGCACGAATATCGGCTGTGACACCGTTTTCGGACGATATTTCCAGAAAAACGGGAACATCGTAGCTGCTCCCCTCAAGAGCATTTATCCTCAGTGAGCTTACAATATTAAAGGAATAATCAAATGAAGGATTCTCGCCACCAAGGGAAATATCTCCTGTTGCAGTGGCAAGATGCAGTGTTGCAAGACCGGTTCCGGGTATAATCGGAATAGAGAAGTCAACCGGACAGGCAAAGCTGAATTCCGCAAGATTGCCGGATAGTTCCATGCGGGGCATGGTACATGGGGTGGGTTCCGAAAAGAAGCTCAGGTTTGCTTCGGCGGTAATATACGCACCTGGAAAGGTTGCAGTAACCGAATTAACCTCAAGCTCGACCGGATGGTCCCCATAACTGAAAAGAGGCATTCCTCCCGGTCCGGCGGCAGTTACAGAACCACTGAGTCCCCCGGCAGAAAGATTAAACATTCCTTCCGCCTCCACCAGGCTGCCCGAGGGATCAATTATCCCGGCATCAATCGTCAGTCCGCGGGTGAGTTCCCATTGTATAGTTTCCAGGGAGATTATATCTCCGGTTTCTCCGACAGGAAGCATCCCGCCATGAATATCACCGGTTACATGTCCGCCTAAAACAACCGGATTCTCAATATCGGTTATCCCGATCTCCAGATCATTGCAAATTACATCAATTTCGGTAAATCCTGATCCGGTGCCTTCGAAATCAAGCCTGAGGGTGGCTTTTCCGTCAAGGGTTACCGAATGGCTACCGGAGGTTATATCCAAATACTCAAGATTCACCAGCTCGGCAAAATCGGGTACGAGGGGTATCCGCAAAAGCTGTTCTGCATCAAAATCGCCAAAATAATTACCCACGGTAAAAGTGAATATTTCGGTTCGCCCCTGATCGCTGATCGGTATCTGACCGCCGGTCTCGTGAGATCGAACCTGCCAGGCATATTGTTTGCCCGTCTCCAGGGGCAGGTTTTCGGCGGTATAGATCATAACCGGCTGTCCTGTGGTAACCCTGGCGTGCTCCCGGTTTGACTGGATTGCCTGAAGGGGCGTCTGACCTTCCAGCACCTCCACTATAAGAACCTCATACTCAAACTGAAACATGGGCATTCCGATTATGGGTGTCCATGAAAAAACCGGGAAAACCGCAGGCGCGGTTCCCTCATCAAAAGGAGAAATCAATACGGGAGGCTGGGGAAACCTCACCTCAAAGGCTGTATAGGATGGAATTGAACTTATCATTGAAAAAGCAGACCCGGGTATAAGCTCAACCTCAAGGAGGTAATCACCCTCAGATAATATTCCCTCCCGTACAACCTGCTCCTGAATTGTACGGGAAATAAGGTCTATTGGATCTTCCGCAAAGGTTATTGCAGGAACCTCATTGAAGGTGCGGTAAATATAAGTCCCCGGTGTCAGTGATACCGGGTGGGAAGTCAGTCGGAACAGCTGCTCGCCAAACCTGGAAAGGGATATTTCAACATTGAAAGAGACAGGGGCAGGGTCCGGATTGTTGTATATTATCTGGAACTGGTACTGTCCGAGATTGAAGTTCCTTTCAATATCATTGACATGAGGAGATTGCAAAACGGGCGGAACACCGGATACAATAACCTGAACGTTTCCCTGGGCGGCAGCATTTGAGGAAAAAAGAAAAAGCAATAGTCCGGCCCAAGCTAAAAAGAGATACCTGAGATTTTTCATAACCCGACTTATTTTACTATTCAGGCCCTCCTATATCTCCCCAAATCTTTCCTAACTAAGAACTCCCATAAACATGTACATACAGACAAATTCCGGAATATCTTTTATTACAGCTTTTGGAAAACATGTATGCACTTCTCAACCCAGCTTCACCTGAATCATAATGATTAAAATTCCGGAATTATCCGGTTTATTATACAACAATACGATATTTTTAATATATGTGTCAAGCTTTTTATCAAAATAATTCAACACTATGCCGTTTAGATTACCTCCCGTTCTGATAGCTGTTATCGATAATTATTTCACACCCTGGGAATTGAACCAGAAACAAAAAATCACCTATTATGCAGATCTGACATTGCGGAATGGTTTTGTTTTACTGGGTATTTTCTATTTA
>PWPZ01000084.1 GCA_003556985.1 Bacteroidota bacterium | reverse complement strand
TTTATTCAACCCGTGCTTGAGGCCTGGAAAAACAATGCCGACATCCCCCTGCACGGATACCCGGCAGGTACATGGGGACCTGATGTTGCAGATGAACTGATAGAAGAAGCAGACATTGGATGGAGATACCCCTGTGCTGCACTTACAGGCGATGACAATTATTGTGCTTTATGAACCGGGCCATGACAATGATATTGACACGCACGCGGAATATTATTTAAAATTAATGGTACATCAGTGTAGAAAGTAATTTTTGTATGTTCTTCCCACTTATTGTGGAAACACACATCTGACCAAAATAATAAAAGTGCAAACTAATTAAACTAAAAAATTCACGAACACAGATAACACGGTTCAAACGGATTTCGACGGATTTTTTCTATCAGCGATTATCAGTAAAATCCGCTTCATCCGCGTTCTTATAACAAGAGCGTTCAAATTATAACCACATGGAAAATATACATATTTTTAAGACCACCGATGAGCTTTCGGCATTCTTTGCCCAAAAACTGGCTGAGCTTTCACACTCCGTTTCTGAGGGCAAGCAGGCCTCGGTAGCTTTATCAGGAGGGTCAACTCCCCGGGCGATTTTTCAATACATCTCCCGGCATGCCGTTGATTCCATTCACTGGGACAATATCCGGCTGTTCTGGGGAGATGAACGATGCGTACCTCCCGACCAGGAGGAGAGCAATTACAAAATGACTTTGGATACCCTGCTGGTTAATATTCCCCTGGAATCTTCCAGTATTTTCCGTATCAAAGGAGAGAAAAATCCCGTTGAAGAAGCCGAAAGATACAGCACTTTGGTTTCCGGTTTATTGCCCAAATATAATGACACCCCGGCATTTGACATGGTATTGCTTGGTTTGGGCGAGGATGGCCATACGGCATCCATATTTCCACCCGACATTACCCTTTTCAACAGTAAAAAACTATTTGAGGCCACACAAAATCCTTATACCGGCCAGAAAAGAATTACGGCCACCGGGAGAATTATCAATAATGCCCGAAATGTTTTTTTCCTGGTTACCGGTGCATCCAAAGCCGAAATGGTTGCCAGGCTTATAAAAAAACAGGAAGGGTATGAAAATCTTCCCGCTTCCCGGGTAATGCCTGAAAGCAAAAACCTTTTCTGGTTACTGGATGAGCAGGCAGCGGGTTTGTTATAGAACCCTACTCCATAGTAAGTTAATCCCGGAAGGCATGCTAAACAATACCAGGATACTGGGTACTTGTCAAACCACGAAAGGCTCTGTGCATTTATTCTTATATATTCCCTGCAAAAAATCCAGATGGAATAAAAAAAGCGTTTTGTTTTTCAGCCACTCCTCTCTGGTTGTTCATTGGTGAACATACTTGTTCACGTTCGGACATAGTTCAACCAATACAATGGTTACCAAAATGCATTGAATCAGCTGTTTGAATTTAAGGGTACGGGATTTGATGAAATTCAGCATAATTTAATCCTAAATACCCCGGCATTATGGTGAATTCAATCCCTTCAAATTTTTTCTTAAAGGTCAGCATTTTTTTTTCAAGCAGAATAACTTCTTTTTTGATTTTCTTCCTACTGATAATTTTCTCCTTCAGTTACGGATTCTCTCAAAATAACTGGGATCAGTTTCGTGGTGAAAGCCGGAATGGTCGTGTAAATATTCCTGAAAGCACAATGAGATGGATCGACCCGGTAATGTTATGGAACAAGGAGATTGGGTCAGGTTTTTCTGAAGTGGTTATAGTAGATGACATGATTTATCTGATGATGGCTGAAAAGTCAGACAGTATTACCGGCCATGAAGTCCTGGCAGCCATGAATTCGTTGAATGGTGAGATCCTTTGGAAAACCCCTGTTGATACAGTCTTTATTGATGTAGATGACTGGGGCGATGGACCACGTTCTACCCCGGCTGTAGATGATGACGCGGTCTTCTGCTTAAGCGCTTCAGGCAAACTGGTGGCAGTTGCAAGATCTGACGGGAAAGTAATATGGGAAGTTGATTTTACTAAGCAATATGGCAGTACGATTCCCCGCTGGGGATACTCTACATCACCCTTGCTGTTTGAGGATCTTGTGATCATGGAGGTAGGAGGATCTGATAATCATGGCTTCGCTGCATTCTCAAAAACAGACGGAAACCTCCGATGGAATGCAGGCAATGCCAATTCTGCTTACAATTCTCCTGTTATGATCAAAATCAATGGCAAACATCAGTTGATTTTCGCCAATGGTTCAACTCTTAATTCTTTAAGTACCGATGGTGATTCCCTATGGTCCTATACCATGCCTATTCGCTCACCCATGGCTTTACCTCTTTTTATCGAACCCGATCTGCTTTTTGTTTCTGCTGCCAATGATGCCGGAAGTTTCATTGTCAGGATTAATGATGAAGTTCCTGAAGAGGTGATGAGATCATCGTTGATGCGCAACGACTGGAGTTCATCCTGTTACAGGGATGGATATATTTATGGTTTTAATGTGGCCACCCTTCAATGCATTGATGCCACAACAGGTCAGCGAAAATGGTTGAAACGTGGCTTTGGCAAGGGAAGTCTGATTCTTGTAAATGACCGTTTGTTTGTACTTTCAGATCTGGGTACTCTCACTGTGGTGGAAGCCACACCCGAAGAATATCGTGAGATCAGTACAACGGAAGTTCTTGAAGGTCGTTCATGGACGGCTCCTTCTTTTTCCAAAGGTCGCTTATTTCTGAGGAATCATACCCGACTTTCCATTTACCAGATTATGGAACCTGCAGACCTTGGAGGATGAGTTTTTATTTCCGGATAAATATTTTTAGAATAATTGTGCATTTGAGTCAAATTCAAGAAACATTATGAAAAAAAAGGTCTACCCGATATTATTGATAATTCTTTCAATATTTGTCGTTCAGGGGAACGAAAAATCATCAACAGAAGATAAGAAGCTTGAAGAGATCATTTCAAGGCATATTGAGGCACATGGTGGTTATGAAAATTGGTCAATGGTCGATGCACTGGAATTGAATGGGCATTTTACGGGTTTCAGTGAAAGGCAGAAATTTTATATGATCAAGACACAAACCGGGAAAATCTATAAAGACTATCATCTGGGTAAAAACAGGATACTGGAAGGATTTGACGGAAATGTATTCTGGACCATCGATCCCTGGCAGGGATTTGACTTTCCCCGAAAGATCAACGCTGCTGAAAGACATGTATTTATGCAGAAAGCCGAGTTATTCAGTCCTTTTTATCACTGGAAAGAAAGATATTTTTCTGTGGAGTTGCATGAGAATGAGTTTGTTGACGGGATGGAGATGTATGTTTTGTCTCTTACCAGACCCGGGATGACAACTGAAAAGTGGTATCTCAATGCTGAAACTTATCTTGTACACAAGTCAGTAACAAGATGGGTAGATTTTGCAGCTCCTGCAGAGGCTGAAACTTTCTACGACGATTACAGGGAAGTCAACGGACTGATACTACCCCATTTTATTGAGAATACATACAGCACAAGGCATACCATTACTGAAATAGATGAAATCACTGTCAATCCTGTAACCGATGATAAGATTTTTTCAATGCCTCCCTGCCCACATATGGAAAAGCTAACCCGGATGACCGGAACCTGGGATGTTCAGGTGGAGTATATGACCCGAGCTGGCAACTGGCGTATATTTGACAATGTTGAATGTGCTTTTGATTACACTCCTGGCAATTTGTTGCAGGGCAATATATCCTATGAGGTTACCTTCCCTGTAATTTCAACCTATACAATCAATTATAGCCGAAGGAAACAGGAATATCAGATGACAGTATTTGATGAATTCTATTCGACCGTTGTGTTGTATAAAGGAACCCTGGCTGAAGGGATTTTGGTGTTTGAAAGTCATGAGATAGCAACCGGTGAAATGACCGGGCCACAACCTCAGCCTGTAATGCAGGTTTCTTTTGATTTTAATGACGGGAATTCAATCCTTATGAAAAGGAAAAGGTCTGAAGATCACGGAAAAACATGGCAGGATATCGAAAGACTTACCTTTGCAAGAAGTCTTTTGCATAGCAACTGAATAGTTTATTGATGATCATCTACTGATTTCCTTTGCT
>PWPZ01000123.1 GCA_003556985.1 Bacteroidota bacterium | reverse complement strand
GGACGGAAAAGATTTTGGCACAGAGAAAAGGCATTTTCTCCGCTAAGGCGGATGATTGCAATAGCTCCCTGACCGGGTGGCGTTGCTATTGCGACTATGGTTGAGCCGGGTTTTGAGTTGCTGTTCATAATAGTACAAAATTAACTTATTTCACAAAATATGGTGGCAGGCTATCTGACAATATGTTACCGGTTGAAATTTCTTATCCGGCTTTATATTGACCGGGCATATTTAATCGTTTTTGACTGATACGGCCTGAACAGTGATGCCAAAACAATTTTAAATAATCTATATTTACGTAAATTTTTTACTTAAAACTGAATTACAGGTATGCACATATCTGACGGGATTTTAGACACGGGTATTGTTATGGCAGCTAATGTTGTATCAGTTGGAGTAATATACCTGACCGGAAGAAATGTTAAGCCGGAGGAAATCCCTAAAATAGGAATGACAGGCGCAGCACTGTTTGTGGCATCACTGATTCATTTTCCCATGGCAGGAACTTCATTGCATCTCGGCTTATTCGGCATAGCGGGGATAATTCTCGGAAAGCGCGCATTTCCGGCAATCTTTACCGCAATCCTTTTCCAGGCACTGATATTTCAGCATGGGGGACTGGTGACTGTCGGGATTAATTCTTTGAATATGGGGGCCGGTGCTTATGCGGCCTGGCTGATTTGGCGGACTGAAGCATTACCCGAATATTTAAGGTCGGCCCTGGCCGGATTCGTCGGAATAATCATTCCCGCGCTCCTGATGTCGCTTGAATTTCAGCTCTCCGGTTACGGGAGGGGTATCTTTTATTTATTTTCAATATATATCTTTGCTGCACTCATTGAAGGTGCCGTTTCATTTTCGGCGGTTAGATTTTTCCGGAAGGTCAAACCGGAACTTTTAATATAGTTTCGTGCCGGTTTGCAGGGTGGACAAGAAGGTTATTGATGAACAGATTCAGGTAATGTTTGATAAGTGGTTAATTGTTAAATCTATATGACTATAATGAAAAAGGTAATTATTTTGTTTGTGTTATTTGCTCTGTGCTTTAATTCCAAAATCATTGCTCATGCTATCAATTTCGAGACCGAACGCCATGCCCCGGCAGTGACCGTGAAAGCATTTTTTTCCAGGTCAGCTCCGCTGGTAAATGCCAGGGTGGAGATTTATGCTCCGGAAAGCGAGCAGCCGTTCCAGACCGGCCGTACGGATCAGAAGGGAATCTTTGCCTTTGTTCCCACTGTTACGGGTAACTGGAGAATTCGTGTGGATGATGAAAGAGGGCATGCAGGCAATGTCAGCGTCAGCATTTCAGGCAATTTCTTTGAGGCCGGAGAGGCAGGAGAAACAGAAGAAACAGAAGAAACCGGAGAAATCACCGACCCGGCTGCGGAAGCAGAAAATGCTGCGGTATACCGGGAGGAAGAAGCCGAAACGACAATTCTGCGGGATATTCCGCTTGCCTACAGGATTATTTTTGGCTTGTCACTTATTTTTGGTATTACAGCCATAATTTATGCATCCAGGGTCAGGCAGGAACTCAACAGCAGGAACAGGGAAGCGTGAAGCATTCGTTTTTAGATAAATACGGTCATCTGAATTCACCCCTTCACAGGATTGATGCGCGGATAAAGTTACTATCGGCATTTGCCTTTATTCTCATAATAGTATCCGAGCCACGGGGGGTATTGTTCCCCTTTATTTACTACAGCATGGTTATTGCTGTGCTCGTCCGGGTTAGTAATGTTCCCGGAAGGTTTATACTGAGCCGGTGCCTGATAGTTTCACCGTTTATATTGCTGGCCGCCGTTTTCTATCCTCTTTCCTCAATGATTACAGGGGATTTCGGCGGACTGCCTGCTTATCAGGCTGAATACAGGATAGCGCTGTCAATTATTTTAAAGGCTTTCTCTGCAGTAATAATTTTAACCCTGCTCGTATCGACAGATAAATTTCATAACCTCCTCCAGGGACTGCGTAAATTAAGGATGCCAAGATTGCTGGGCATCATTTCCGCACTTATGTATCGTTATATATTCATTCTTACCGATGAGGCGCTAAAAACACGTATGGCAAGAGAAAGCAGAACCCCGGGTAAACTAAACATTAATAAATTCAAGGTATACGGAAATCAGTCGGCAATGATCTTTATCAGAAGTATGGACCGTTCACAGATTATTTATAATTCGATGTTGTCAAAGGGCTTCACCGGCGAATTTCCGGGTATGCAAAAAACTGCTATCAGTGGCAGGGATGTTGCTTTTTTTATTTTTTTTATTTCAATACTTTTGGTCATCCGTTTAACAAATACCGGCCAGTTTTGTTTCAATATTTAACCCTTTTGTGATCTATGCCTGCAGGTATTCATATAAAAAATCTCAGCTTTTCATATACCAGCGACAAACCGGTACTGAAAAATATTTCTATCGATGTCGCACCGGGAGAAAAGCTCGGGATAATCGGTCCTTCAGGCTCCGGTAAATCCACCCTGCTTTTGCATCTCAATGGTATACTTTCCGGCGGGGAAGGACTGGTTGAAGCAGGAGGGATTAAGGTGGAGAAAAAATCACTTCCTGAAGTAAGGAAGATGGTCGGACTGGTTTTTCAGAATCCGGATGACCAGCTGTTTAATCCTACAGTTGAGGAAGATGTAGCATTCGGGCCGCTTAATTTCGGGTTCAGCAGGGAGGAGGTTGGTCGAAGGGTTCAGGAAACCCTGAAGGCAATGAACCTTTCAGGATTCGAACAGTTATCTTCCCATCATCTGTCGCTCGGAGAACGTAAACGGGTTGCCCTGGCCACAGTCCTGGCCATCAGTCCCCAAATAATTGCTTTTGATGAACCCTTTTCCAGCCTTGATCCTGAAATGGTTATGCAGCTGATAAATCTGATCAATAATCTGGATGCTACTCTGGTTATCGTTTCCCAGTCATTTTTACCCCTTATAGCCTGCTGCAGCAGGATTGCCATACTAAGGGATGGAGAAATAAGGGCTGACGGCCCCGGGAATGAAATTATAAAAGACGGGGAATTGCTGCGTACAAACGGAATGGATATGAGCTTTTACCAGAATATTTACCGGAAATACTTTATGTGATACACCAGAAAATCTTATTTACCCAAAATTCCCAAATATAAAATATATGGCCGAACAAAAACTGAACGATCTTAAAAAAGAGATATCCCGGTATGACCATCTCATTATTGCTTATTCGGGCGGACTGGACAGTGCCTTATTACTGAAGGTTGCTCATATGGTGCTTGGCAAAAGGGTTCTGGCTGTGATTTCCGATTCACCATCCATACCGAGAAGCGAACTTAATGCTGCAATTGGCTTTGCCCGGGAAACAGGTGCCCGGCTGAGAATTATAAATACGGCGGAGATAGATAATGCAGATTATGTGCAGAATCCAAATGACCGTTGCTATTTCTGCAAAACAGAACTTTACGACGACGTCAAAAAGATTGCTGGGGAAGAGGGCATCCGGTATATTGCAAACGGAACCAATCTCGATGACCTTGGTGATTATCGTCCGGGCCTTAAGGCGGCCGACGAACATCAGGTAGTAAGCCCTCTGAGGGATGCCGGACTGACAAAGGATGATATCCGTTCCATTGCCAGGCATCTGGGACTAAATGTGTGGGACAAGCCAGCCAGTCCCTGCCTGGCATCAAGGATTCCTTACGGCACCACGGTTACCCGTGAGAAACTTGCCCAGGTTGAAGAAGCGGAAGAATTTGTCAAATCTCTGGGAGTACGGGAACTCAGGGTAAGGCATTTCGGTGAAAAGGCTGTCCTGGAAGTAAATCCTCAGTATATGGAAACGGTAAAAGCCAGTTTTGGTGAGATATGTTCAAAATTCAATGAGCTGGGATTTAATATAACGGAAGTCAAGGAATTTGAAAGCGGATCATTAAACAAATTAATTAATATCAATGGAAAAAAATAAGCTGAAAGAGCTACTTGAAAGCCTGCAAAAACAAGATATAACTATCGATGATGCGATGCGAAGATTACAGACCCTTCCCTATGAAGATCTGGGTTTTGCGAAGCTGGATCATCACAGGAGCATTCGCCGGGGATATCCGGAAGTTGTTTTTT
>PWPZ01000155.1 GCA_003556985.1 Bacteroidota bacterium | reverse complement strand
TATACCGGCTCGGTTTGTGACCTTGAAACCCCCAGAATTGCCACGTTGGGACGGTAGACAATAGGAGTGAAACTGGTTCCCCCGATCCCGCCGAGATTGGATATTGCAAAATTCCCACCCTGGAGTTCGTCGGGCATTATTTTCTTTTTCCGTGCTTTTTCGGCCAGTTCATTTAATTCAACAGAAAGCTCAATTATCGATTTTTTGTCTGCATCCCGGATAACCGGTACCAGCAATCCTCTCTCTGTATCAACCGCCACACCTATATTAATGTATTCCTTGAAGATTATCTCTTCGTTCTTTAGATCAAGACTGGCGTTGAATCCGGGGAACTCTTTGAGTGCTTCGGCTGTCAGTTTTAACAACATAGCAGTCACGGTCAGCTTTACTCCTTCTTTTTCGGCATGCCGGGAATACTTTTTGCGGAAGTTTTCAAGTTCGGTAATGTCGGCTTTATCAAACTGGAATACATGCGGAATAGTCTGCCATGATTCCGCCATTGCCTTTCCTGTAATTTTCCGGATGGTGGCCATCTTCTCCCTTCTTACCTTGCCCCATTTTGAGAAATCGGGCAGTTCATAGTCATCTGCAACCCCGGCCTGGGGACGGCTTTCCATTTGTTTTTTGGCAAATGCCTTTACATCCTCAACCGTAATACGGTTTTCGGGCCCGCTGCCCTGAACCTTCCGCACATCAACCCCTATCTCCCTTGCAAGCCTTCTTACCGAGGGCGGGGCCGGTACTTCGGCGGCAGGTGCAGCATCTTTATCCTTCCGTTCTTTTTCCTCATCTGATCCGGATTCTTCTTTTTCTTCAGACGCTTCGGGCTTTTCCTTTTCTTTCTCTTTTTTCGCTTCTTCCTCTTCTTCTTCAGGTGCTTCGGACTTTTTTTCTTCTTCTTCTTCTTCAGGTGCTTCGGACTTTTTCTCTTCTTTTTCTTCACCCGCTTCAGCCTCTTTTTTTCCCTCTTCTTCTTCCGGACTTTCCTTTTCCGGTTCTTCTTCCCCCTCTTCAGCGGCCGATGTGTCTATTACAAACATTACCTGTCCTATTTTTACATCGTCGCCCTCTTTAACTTTGATTTCTTTAACAATTCCCGACTCTTCTGCAGGCAGATCAAACGTTGCCTTATCACTTTCCATCTCCGCAAGTGAAGCATCCTGTTCAACCTTGTCTCCTTCCGACACGAGAATTTCCAGAACTGTTGCAGAGTCGACGTTTTCGGCAATTTCCGGAAGCTTTATTTCCTTGATCATAGTTTTTGTTTTTTATATCTCTGTTGGATTTGGTTTATCACTATCTATCTTAAATGCCTTTTTTGCTTTTACAACCTTATCCTTTTTAATCTTTCCATCCAGATAAAGACTGTGAATAGCAGCGTAGGCTATATGGCGGTCGTCAACCTCAAAATAATCCCTTAGCGCCCGGCGGTTATCACTTCTTCCGAAGCCATCGGTGCCAAGAACTGTCAGTATGCCGGGAAACCATCGGCAAACGGTCATAGGAATGGCCTTTACATAATCATGGGCCGCAAGGCATAATCCTTCATCTCCATCAAGGCATTCTTCTATATAGGTTTTCCTTGGTTTTTTTTCCGGATTCATCCTGTTCCACCTGTCGGTTTCCCTTGCGTTGTCGTAAAGTTCCTTGTAGCTCGTTACACTCCAGACATCTACAATAACCTCATGATCCTTTTCAAGCATTTCCGCTGCCCTCAGGGCTTCATTAAGAATTGCCCCGCTGCCGAAGAGATGCACTTTTTCTCCTTTTCGTTTCCTGGAATTCCGTACCCTGTACATGCCTTTGAGTATACCCTCTTCAACTCCCTCCGGCATCTGGGGCATTTTGTATTTTTCATTGATCACTGTAATATAATACATAAGGTCTTCCTGGTCGACAAACATCCTTTTCATACCGTCTTTTACGATAACCGCCAGCTCATAGGCATAGGCCGGATCATAGGCTTTGATACAGGGCACTGACATGGCTATAAGGTGAGAGTGGCCGTCCTGATGCTGAAGTCCCTCTCCGGCAAGTGTGGTACGGCCGGATGTTCCCCCGATAAGGAAACCCCTGGCACGGGCATCGGCAGCAGCCCATATAAGATCTCCTATGCGCTGGAAGCCAAACATCGAATAATAGATAAACATGGGGATCATATTTACATTATTCGTGGAATAGGAGGTTCCGGCTGCAATGAATGAAGACATGCATCCGGCCTCGGTGATTCCCTCCTCAAGGATAGCTCCGTCAGTTGCTTCTTTGTAATACAAAAGCGACTCTCTGTCAACCGGGTCGTAATTCTGTCCGACATGAGAGTATATACCGAATTTGCGGAAAAGGGCATCCATGCCGAAAGTCCGGGATTCATCGGGAACAATGGGAACAATACGCTTACCCATATTTTTGTCTCCCATCATTTTTCCCATAAGTCCCACCATCGACATGGTGGTAGCCAGCTCCCTGTCACCCGACCCCTCCAGGAGCTCATCATATATCTTGTCTTCCGGCAGGATAACGGGATCTGACTTTGCCTTTCTTTTAGGTAAGTAGCCTCCAAGCTCTTTCCTGCGCTTTTGGAGATATTGGATCTCTTCGCTGTCTTCAGACGGTTTGTAAAAAGGAGCTTTCTTTGCCTCTTCATCAGAAAGGGGAATGCCGAACCTGCTCCTGAAATGAAGCAGTTCCTGTTCATTTAGTTTCTTCTGCTGATGGGTGATATTTCTGCCTTCCCCTGCTTCACCCAGTCCGTAACCCTTTATTGTATGGGCAAGAATGACAACCGGTTCCCCCTCATGGTTTACCGCAGCCTTATAGGCATTATAAACCTTTTGCGGGTCATGGCCGCCCCTGTTGAGCTTTACCAGCTGTTCATCCGAGTATTTCTCTACCATTTTCAGCAGCCGTTCGCTTTTGCCGAAGAAGTCTTTCCTGATAAAGGCGCCCGATGAAGCTGAATATTTCTGGTATTGGCCGTCGGGAGTTTCTTCCATGACCTTTAAAAGGTCGCCTGCCTCATCCTTGGCGATTAATGGATCCCAGTCTTTTCCCCAGATTAATTTTATGACTTTCCACCGTGCCCCTTTGAATGCAGCCTCCAACTCCTGGATGATCTTTCCGTTACCCCTTACCGGTCCGTCCAGTCGCTGCAGGTTGCAGTTAACAACAAAAATAAGGTTATCCAGCTTTTCACGGCTGGCAACGGTTATTGCCCCCATAGATTCGGGTTCATCCATCTCACCGTCTCCAAGAAAAGCCCATACCTTTTCTCCGGTCTTCTCTTTCAGTCCCCTGTCCTCCAGGTACTTGATAAACCTGGCCTGGTATATGGCCATAATTGGTCCCAGTCCCATTGATACGGTCGGGAACTTCCAGTAATCTGTTGTAAGCCTTGGGTGGGGATATGAGGGAAGCCCCCCTTCCTTACGCAGCTCCTGCCTGAAATTTGTAAGATCGGTTTCCGATAACCGGCCTTCAAGGAACGAGCGGGCATAAATCCCCGGTGATCCGTGACCCTGAAAGTAAACATGGTCAGAAGGAGTGCCGTTTTCACCTCCGTGGAAAAAATGGTTGAAACCAACTTCCAGGAGGGTGGCTGAAGATGCGTAGGTTGAAATATGTCCGCCAATTCCTTCCGATTCCAGATTGGCCTTTACTACCATTGCCATGGCGTTCCAGCGTACAAGACTCTTAATCCTTCTTTCAATTTCCGCACTTCCCGGATAAGGTGATTCCTTTCGTGGAGAGATGCTGTTTATATAGGGGGTGTTGCCGGGGCACCGGAAGGGTATTCCTGCTTTGTGAGCTTTTACCTGCAGCAGCCCGAGTATTTCCCGCACCCGTTCGGGTTCTTCATTTTGAATGACATATTCTAATGAATCAAGCCATTCCTGGTTCTCAATTTCGTGATGATCTTTCTTGCTCATGGAATTATATTTTTATTTCGGAAATTAAATATGGGTTTATTTTTAAGTTGTTAGTTTATGATCAGTGGTAAGTTTGGATCATTTTTATCTACATAAAGGAAAAAACTGCAAAAAAGTTTAGTGTAAATTCAAGTTGTTTTCGGGTCATGAGACCGGATTCGATACTTTGCAATCGTTA
>PWPZ01000076.1 GCA_003556985.1 Bacteroidota bacterium | reverse complement strand
TGGAACTTCCGCGGGTGGTGGGATTTCGGAACCGGCGCACTCGGAGATATGGCACCCCATGTTCTTCATCCCGCTTTTATGGGTCTGGAACTGACCTATCCGGCAAGGGTACAGGGGTCATCTACTCTCCTTCTGGCTGACAGTGCACCAGTTGCTCAAAAAATCAAGTTTGTATACCCGGCCAGAACCCCGAGCAATAATATGAAGATCAGGCTTCCCGAGGTCGTGGTGAACTGGTACGATGGAGGAATACGTCCCGAAATGCCTGATGGGTGGCCGGCTGGAAGGAATATGAACAACGCCGGTGGCGGCGTCATCTTCTACGGAACAAAAGACATTCTCGTGACAGGCTGCTACGGACGCGACCCATGGCTGCTTTCTGGTCGCGTTCCCGATGTGCCAAAATTTGTACGCAGGGTACCTACCAACCATTATCTGGACTGGGTACGTGCCTGCAAGGAAAGTCCCAATAACAGGATTGAAACCGCATCCGCTTTCCACGAAGCAGGTCCTTTCAATGAAATGGTCGTGATGGGTGTACTTGCAGTACGCCTGCAATCACTTTACAAGGAGCTTGAATGGGACGGAGAAAACATGATGTTCACCAACATAAGCGATGATGAAACTATCCGCACAGTAACCCGTGATGGCTTCAGGATAGAGGACGGGCACCCTACATTTGCAAGAGACCGGACAGACCCGGTTAATGCGAATCAGTATGCCCGGGAACTGGTCAACAGACCATACAGGGAAGGATGGAAACTGGTATCCATGCCCAAATAGGGACACCTGATGGCAAAATGTTTAAACAACACTGCCAGGTGGCAATCAAATGAACCTTGCAGTGGTTCAATCAGATAAATCAAATACTATAACCATAAATAATTATACCTGAAAATGGAATCACTTAATTCAATTATTTTTGCAATTATTCCACTGACTGTTATCATGGCATGGTCATGCGGATCTGCATCCGAACGCCGTGCCGAGGTTGACAAAACACCTCCCAATACTCTTACAGAACAGGAGAAAGAGGAGGTATTTATTCTTATGTTTGACGGTGAGACAACCACGGGCTGGCGGTCCTATAATGGCGATGCATTTCCGGAGCAGGGGTGGGTCGTTGAAGAAGGAACCCTCCGTTGCATTGGGACCGGTGACGGACAGCCCGGAATACGGGGAGGAGATATTGTTTATGACGGTCTCTTCAAAGATTTCCACCTGAAAGTGGACTGGAAGATATCTGAAGAGGGTAACAGCGGTATCTTTTACCTGGGCCAGGAGATAGAGGGTAGACCGATATGGCATAGCGCTCCCGAATTCCAGATCCTTGATAACGAAAGGCATCAGGATGCCCAAAGAGGAGTAGACGGAAACCGTAAGGCTGCATCTCTATACGACATATTGCCGGCAGTACCCCAGAATACATTGCCGGCAGGGGAATGGAACCATGCGGAGATAATTGTCTACCGTGGCTCAGTTTTTCACCGGCAGAACGGTGAAGATGTACTTGAATATAAACTCGGCACTCCCGAATGGGAAGAGATGGTGGAAAAAAGCAAGTTTGAAGCAGACCTGTTTGGTAAATACATTGAAGGAGTTATTGGCCTGCAGGACCATGGTGATGATGTGTGGTTCAGGAACATCAAGATCAGGGAATATTGAGTATAATTCCGCCATACTCGCCAACCCTCTCTCTCAGATCCTTATAACCGGATTATTTCAGTCTGTTAGAAATATAATTCACCATGAAACAATATTGGTTTAATCATCGTAAACCACAACAAAGTGATAACAATAATTAATTGTTTCAATAATTTAATAACCAAATATTTTAAAAAGATGAAAAAGTTTGTATTATTTGCATTAATTACCGGACTGGTATTTACAACCTATTCCTGTAAGGATGAAAGTGATGATGACAGGAGTGAAGAGGACAAGGAGATGCTCCTCAACCTGTCCGATGAAATGATTGGTGATCTGGATCAGATGACCGAATCTTCAGGTATGCAGTCACTAAGGGCCCTTATGGACCTGATGGAGATTCAGGACCCCATGTTCGGGTCTGACCTGAAAAGTACTGCTGATCAACGCTACAGGTCACTGCTGTTTCCCTCTTTCGGGAAAAAACCGGCAACCAAATCAGGTTCAGTTGAAGGTTTCGGATTTGATGAAAAAACAGGAACCTATACCTGGAGTGCGGAACATCAGGGTTGGGCGATTCAACAAAACGATCCGTCTGACAAGATAATAATAATCTACCCAACCGGGGGACCGGAAAGTGATGACAACAATGCTACCCTGACAATCCATGAACTGGCTTCGGAGACTTTCGAGGATTCCTGGGACTCATGGGAACAACCCACCCGTTTGAAAGCGGACCTGTTTGTTGATGACACAAAGGTTATAGAAGTTGACCTTTCCGTGGATTTTGATAACGAAGGAGAGCCACAGAAAATTGATGCCTACCTTTTGGTTGCCCCGTTTGAGCTGAACCTGGCATTTGAGGATACCGGTTCAATGTTCAAGCTTACCGCCTTATTGAAGGTGGATAACCTCGATCTCATGTCAGCTGACCTTAATCTTAATTATATTCAGGAGGAGGATGACTGGGGTTATGAAGAAACTGTGATCACTTATGTCGAAGGTTATGTTCACTACGGATCAATGAAAATATCAGGTAACATAAATGTTGCCGCGATTGAGGAGATTGATGAAATTACAGCTGATGACATTAACGCTTATGCGAACCTTACACTGGAACGCTATCCGGGCGGAAGGAAAATAGCCGATATAGATTTTATAGAAGAAGTTCCCGGAGATCCTGAGACCATTGAGCCAAGATTGACATTTGCAAACGGAACAACCGCACTTGCAAAGGACTTTTTCCAGCCAGTGGCTGATGCACTGGAGGCAAGACTGGAGGAGCTTTTGGAAGAATGGCTGGGTGAAAATGACTGGTAATGGTATTTGTGAGTCAGAAACCGGGTTTTATATAAGCGATGGAATAAATGACCCGGATGTATAGAGTATATTAATGATCCGGACTGCTGTGACAGTCCGGATTTTATTTGTCAGTCCACCGATAATTGATCAGGGAGGTTCTGTTAGGATTATAAACATTAATATTGACAACCGGATTATTGTCTGAGGATTTTAAGTCTCTCCTGCAATGATAATATCCGGCTTTCGGCATCTGCCTTTTTGGCCCTCTCCATTTCGATAACCTTTTCAGGTGCATTTTTGACAAATCTTTCATTGTTGAGCTTTTTCATTACCGAATCAAGAAAACCCTTGTTGTATTCCAGCTCCTTTTCGATCTTTGCCGTTTCTGATAAAATATCCAGCTTGTCCTCCATAGGGATATACAATTCGGTGGTTTTTACAATGAATGAAACTGCATTTTCCGGTTTACGGTCTGTCGTGGTTATCCCGGAAAGGTTGCACAATTTAACTATAACATCACCGAAGGGCGGGATGTCTGTTATTCCGTTGGTCTTTATCAGCAAAGGCAATGATTCCTTTCGGGGGATATTCTTTTCAGCCCTGATGGTTCGGATGGAACTCACAATTTCCTTTGCATAACTGAAATCAGTCAGTAATTTTTTTTCCACTTTTGCCGGTTCCGGCATCGGGACAATTACAATACTTTCCCCATTGCTCCTGGTTTCAAGATTCTGCCATAACTCCTCGGTTATAAATGGCATTACAGGATGAAGAAGACGAAGAAGTCTGTCGAAAAAAGAAATTGTTTTTTTGTAGCTTTCTTTATCAATTGGTTGTCTGTAATCAGGCTTTATGATTTCCAGGTACCATGAGGAAAAATCATCCCAGAAAAGCTTATAGAGAAGCATAAGCGCTTCTGACAGTCTGTAACGTTCATACAATTTATCAAGGCGTTCTATCACTTCACTTAACCTGGCATCAAACCATCTGATTGCAGAAGCCGAGTGCAGCGGCTGCCTGGTTTTATCGTCGGTTTTCCAGCTGTTCACCAGTCTGAAAGCATTCCATATTTTATTTGCAAAATTACGGCCCTGTTCGGTCAGGCTCTCATCAAACAAAAGATCGCCCCCGGCGGGAGAACATAAAAGCATTCCAACCCTTAC
>PWPZ01000054.1 GCA_003556985.1 Bacteroidota bacterium | reverse complement strand
TCAAACAGATCGTCCATAGAAAAATAATGTGCCGGTGAGTAACACGGTTGTTATTAATTCCGGCTGAATCCGAATGCCTCAAGCATCCTGTCAAATACTCCGGTATTTTCATATATACCGTTAAACTTTTCGGAACCTGGACCCCATGCCAGCACCGGCTGAATTAATCCGGTATGACCGCCGGTAGTCCATGCGGCCGTAACCTCGCGGGTGTCCTGGTCAAAACCGTGAATTGACATACCGCCGGTATCATGATCGCTGGTGACTATAACCAGGGTTTCACCATCCTGTTTGGCAAATTCCAGCGCTCTGCCTACAGCACGGTCAAAGTCCAGCATTTCGTTAACAATGTATTCCACATCATTGGCATGCCCGCCCCAGTCTATCTGGGCTCCCTCAACCATCAGAAAAAAGCCTTCCGGATTTTGATCCATTATATTGATTGCGATTTCCGTACCATCGGGAAGCAGATCGCCACGGCCATCATCGTACCGGGGAGGATGATTGGGAGCGACCAGGGCAGCGAGCCTGCCGGAGCTAACCTGCATTGCCTCATCCATGTTTTCGGCCAGGACGTATCCCTTGTTTTCAAGTTCCCCAGCCAGATTCCTTCCGTCTTCACGATCCATGAGATGATCCCTTCCCCCTCCTATAATTACATCAATATCCGTACTGAGTATATCCAGAGCTATGGCTTCGGTCATATTCCGGCT
Source organism: Bacteroidota bacterium (assembly GCA_003556985.1). GTDB lineage: Bacteria > Bacteroidota > Bacteroidia > Bacteroidales > PUMT01 > PXAP01. The sequence goes on along the minus strand of PWPZ01000054.1, from coordinate 3,414 downwards.
TGGCTGATGAGCGAAAAATGAGGCAGGGGTGGCATGTGTTATGGCACAACTTACCACTATTCCCGTAGAGAGTCCGTTTTCACTGGCAATATGCAGAATGCTTTGGACAGGTTCGCCATCGGGATTCATGCCAACATAACCGTTATTGGTCTTCACACCGGCTGCCAGTGCAGTTCCGGCAGCACCGGAATCGGTTACAAAATCATCGGCCGAAGAGGTATGAATAAACCCAATATGCCTGAATTCTTCCAGATGCAAAGGTGTTTCGCTTCCAAGTATACCTGCCTGGAGATGGGCAAAGCTCATACCGTCGCCAATAAGCAGAATTATATTTTTGGGATTCTCTTCATTACCGTGGTTGGTTGAACAGGATACAAAAATCAGTGAAATTATGGCAATAAATAAAATACTGTTTCTTCTCATTTCGAAAATCATTTAGTTAGAATATAATTACCTGCAACTATATTTAAAAATAAAAATAAATCGTTTCAAATTTGATAAAATAGCAATCATAATTATAATCATTATTTATACAAAAATTGCATAGTGAACCCGGGGAACTTCAGGCACCCATGCATTCTGACTTTCACCGGGCTCACTATGCAATTAATTTGTTATGCCTGAGTCAACTCATGCAACATATATAAAAAACAATATTTTTCTATGTTTGTTGCATAAATTTTATATTCCTTTCAAATCAGCAGGATTTTCAAGGCTTATGCCGGGAAGGGGCAGTATCATATTATCATTCCCGCCCCTACGGTTTCATTTGTTGTCTCATCTATCAGTATCAGGCTGCCGGTGTTCCGGTTTACCCGGTATGAGTCATAGAACAAAGGCCGGGTCGTTTTAATTCCTATGCAGGCAATATCATTCAACCCAACCTGTTTATTTTCATTATCCCTCTCAAGATTGTTAATATCCATCTTATAGTTAACTTCCCTCACGATACATCTAACATCCCGGGTAGTATGCCTGACAAGATACTTCCCCCCGGTCTGTAACGGCTTCTGGTTTAGCCAGCATACCATCAGCTTGACTTCCTGGCCCGAACGGGGGGTGTTGATTGTTCCGGTAAGCATATCTCCGCGGCTGATATCCAGGTCATCTTCAAGGGTTATGGATACTGACTGCGGAGCAAGGGCATATTCAAGCGTACCGTTAAAGGTGGCGATACTCTTTATCCTTGATTCCAGGCCGGAAGGCAATACCCTGACCCTGTCGCCGGGTTTCATTATTCCACCTGCCAGTCGCCCGGCATAACCACGGTAATCGGGAAATTTATCGGACTGGGGACGTATGACATACTGAACCGGGAACCGGACATCGGCAAGATTGGTGTCTCCGGCAATATGGATGTTTTCAAGAAGGTACATAAGCGTAGGGCCATCATACCAGTCTGTGTTCAGGGAACGGTCAACAACATTATCGCCATATTTGGCACTGATGGGCACAAACCTTATATCTTTTATGTCAAGCTTGCCTGCAAACTTAAGGAACCCGGTCCTGATCTCGTCAAACACTTCCTGTTTGAAATCAATCAGATCCATTTTATTGACACATATAACCACATGGGGTATTTTTAAAAGAGAGGCGATATAGGCATGCCTGAGGGTCTGTTCAATTATGCCATATCGGGCATCAACCAGAATGACCGCCAGATTTGCTGTGGAAGCACCGGTAACCATATTCCTTGTGTACTGGATATGGCCCGGGGTGTCGGCAATTATAAATTTGCGGCGGGGAGTGGCAAAGTACCGGTATGCTACATCTATGGTGATCCCCTGTTCCCTTTCCGCCCTTAACCCATCGGTGAGAAGGGCAAGATTTACGTCTTCATCTCCCTTCCTTAAGCTGGCGCTGGTGATCGACTCCATCTGGTCTTCAAAAATGGCCTTGCTGTCATATAATAGCCGGCCTATCAAAGTGCTTTTTCCATCATCCACACTTCCTGCGGTAGTAAAACGCAGCAGTTCCATATCAAGATACCCCGGAGCAGGATCCTTTTTAATAGTTTGCATTCCTGTGCTGACTTTATAGTTGAATTATGTATTTATGGCAAATAATCTTCCCCGGCAATCAGATGCAGCTTTCAGATAAGCCGGCACCAAACCAGGCAAAATGGTGATCTGGTACATCTCAGAAATAACCTTCTTTTTTCCTGTCCTCCATTGCCGCATCAGAACGTTTATCATCATACCGGCCTCCCCTTTCGGTTACCCGGGAAGCAGCAATTTCAACAATTATATCTTCCAGGTTATCTGCGGTAGACAGGGTTACACCTGTACAGGTAATATCGCCGATGGTGCGGCAACGCACATCCTTTTCCACGACGGTTTCATTCTTCTTCAGCTGCATGAAAGGTGCCCAGGCAAGCCATACCCCGTCCCGGCAAAATACTTTGCGCCTGTGGGTATAATATAATGAAGGTATCTCAATATTTTCCATGTAGATATACTGCCACACATCCAGCTCTGTCCAGTTGCTTATGGGAAAAACACGGAAATGCTCGCCCATAAGTTTTCTGCCGTTAAAAAGGTTCCACAATTCAGGCCTCTGATTTTTCGGATCCCATTGCCCGAACTCATCACGATGAGAGAAAAAGCGTTCCTTGGCTCTTGCTTCTTCCTCATCCCGGCGGCCGCCGCCCATGGCGCAGTCGAATTTCAGCTCTTCGATAGCATCCAGTAAAGTAACCGTCTGCAGTACATTTCTGCTGGCATTTACCCCCTGTTCTTCAACTACCCTCCCATTGTTTATTGAATCCTGAACCAGTCTGGCATGACAGGTAGCTCCGGTCTTTTCCATTAGCCTGTCACGGAAATCCAGTGTTTCAGGAAAATTATGCACGGTGTCTATATGCATGAGGGGAAAGGGTACTCTGGCCGGCCAGAAGGCTTTCCTTGCAAGATGAAAAAGTACGATTGAGTCTTTTCCCCCGGAAAAAAGAAGAGTGGGTCTCTCAAACTGGGCAACCACCTCCCTTATCACAAAAATAGACTCAGACTCAAGCTCCCGCAGATGATTGATCTTTAAATCCTCCATTATATATTGAACTTGTTAGAAAGCTACAAATTTAATATAATTAGACACAAGTGTCCGATTTAATAAATTTTTCAGCCCTAAAATTCAAATTTATCTGAATTTTAATATCATTTTTCTGTTAACTGAACCCAAAATAAAATCTTTCAGATCTCTGCCATACACCAGGTCATAAAAAAAAGAAATGAAAGTCACATCTTGAAAATATTTCAAAACGAACAATACATTTCATGTGAGTCAGACCGAAGGGTTTTATCCAATCCTGTCATTAACAATTTCAAGGATTTCCTTTTCTGCTTCGATGGTGTTTTTCTCTATCTTATTTGCTTTTTCCATAAGATCATTAACAAATTCCCTGTCGTCAATATCACG
>PWPZ01000135.1 GCA_003556985.1 Bacteroidota bacterium | reverse complement strand
GGAACTCCTTGGGCCCTACGGTAAAAAATGTATTAAGCTGCAAAAGCCTGTAGGCCGATCTGATAAGCCTGTTTACCCCGGGTTCGCCGAGTCCGGCATCTTCCAGAAAAGCCAGCCGGTCTTCCTGATTATCAAGCTCTGCTATTTCAGCTTCCACCCCGGCGGCAACTGTAATCATTTCCGCATCCTGTCCCCCGAGTGTCTTCTCCACCTGTTCAGAATATTTATTACCCTGTAAGGCCGAGCTTTCATCAACATTACAGACGTAAATTACAGGCTTGGCCGACAACAGCATCAGATCGGCAACATGTTGCCTGTCCTGTTCTTCTGTCTCCATGGTTCGGACCGGATGGAATGATTCAAGATGCCGTTTGTATTTTTCCAGAACCTCAATAATTTTCCCTGCCTGCTTGTCTCCTGTTTTTAAAAGCCTGGCAGTTTTTTCAATTTTCTTTTCCACCGATTCAAGGTCCCTGACCTGCAGTTCAAGCTCAACTGTTTCCATATCCCTTACAGGATCAACCTTTCCTTCAATATGCGGAAGATTGTCGTCGTCAAAACAACGCAGTACATGGATCAGTGCATCGGTATTCCTTATATCAGCAAGAAATTTACTGCCTCCTCCCCCGCCGGCACCCCTGGCCAGTCCCGGAATATCCACAAACTCCACGGTGGTATGCACTATTTTCCTTGTAGGCTGCCTTTTTTCAAGCTCATAAAGCCGCTTGTCGGGAACATGCACCATCCCCACATTGGATTTTGAAGCACTGAAAGCAGCGGTGGAAGATTCTGCACGTGTATTGGACATGCAGTTGAAAAGAGTTGTTTTACCTGAATTCGTCAGGCCTATAATGCCACATTTTAAAGCCATTGATTTTTATATTACCTATTTTAACGGTGGGTAAAATTACTTTATTATACTGATAAAATTAACAGTACAGATAAAAATGCATAAAGCATGTATGAGTAACTACATTATAAAGTTTCCGTCAGAAAAAGAGAAAAGCTTTTTTTGTAAAAAGCCATAAAAGGTTATTTTTACAAACTTATTATTTAATCCCGGCAAAGTAACTGAAATATATTGTCTGTGAGAATATTTAGAATATCTTCGTAAAAAGACAAACAAAGTCACATCTGAGAATTATTGCATAATGAAAAATTTACAACATGTGAGTTCCACTGAATGTTATAATTATTTCATGGCATGACAGATCAGATTAATAGCATGATCAATCAGACTAATTAATTAAAATTATTATAACCGATGAACAAAGATCTGACAAATAAAGCATCCGACAATATCAGGATCCTGTCGGCTGCAATGGTAGAAAAAGCAAAATCGGGTCATCCCGGAGGCGCCATGGGAGGAGCTGATTTCATGAACATTCTTTACTCCGAATTTCTGAATTTTGACCCCGGCGACATGGAGTGGTTCCTAAGGGACAGGTTCTTCCTTGATCCCGGCCATATGTCGCCAATGCTATACTCCACACTCTGCATGACGGGTCATTTCAGCCTCGACGAGCTGAAAGAGTTCAGGCAATGGGGCAGCCCCACCCCGGGCCACCCCGAAAGGGATCCCGGCAGAGGGATTGAAAACACCTCCGGCCCCCTGGGCCAGGGCCATGCAATGGCGGTAGGTGCTGCCATAGCCGCCAGATTTATGGCTGCCCGTTTCGGCGACTGGATATCACATAACATTTATACCTTTATATCCGATGGTGGCGTTCAGGAAGAAATATCCCAGGGAGCCGGCCGTATTGCAGGACATCTGGGATTGGGAAACCTGATAATGTTCTTTGACTCCAATGAAATACAGCTCTCAACCGAAACCAGCGTTGTTACGACAGAGGATACGGCCAAAAAATATGAAGCATGGGGCTGGCGGGTAAAAACCATCGACGGAAACAACCAGGATGAAATAAGGGCTGCCCTCCGGGAGGCCGGAGAAGAAAAGGAAAAGCCTTTTCTCATCATTGGGCAAACCATTATGGGTAAAGGAGCACTGACCAGCGAGGGCAAATCATTTGAAAGACAACCATCTACTCATGGCATGCCCATCTCGGCCGCCGGCGGTGATTTTGCCAGAACCATTGCCAATCTGGGAGGCGATCCGGAAAATCCTTTTATAATATTCGACGAAGTAACCGAGTATTATAATAAGGTGATGAAAAACAAAAGGGCATGGGCAGAAGAAAAAAAGATGGTCCAGCAGAAATGGGAAAAGGAAAATCCCGGCCTCAACGAAATACTGAAACAGTTTTTGTCGGGCAAACCGCCTGAAATAGATTTTTCCGTAATAAAGCAAAAGCAGAATATCGCCAGCCGGGCCGCCTCAGGAGTAGTGCTGGGACACCTTGCTTCTGCCCTGCAAAACATGATAGTAGCATCGGCCGACCTGGCCAACAGCGACAAGACCGACGGATTCCTCAAAGAATCTAAGGCTTTTACCCGCGGAGATTTCAGCGGGGCATTCCTTCAGGCCGGGGTCTCCGAACTGACCATGGCAGCCATTGCCAACGGTATGGCGGCCCATGGCGGAGTCATTCCTGCCATCGGCACTTTTTTTGTTTTTTCCGATTTCATGAAACCTGCGGTCAGACTGGCTGCAATCATGGAATTACCGGTAATTTATATCTGGACACACGACGCCTTCAGGGTGGGAGAAGACGGACCTACTCACCAGCCGGTAGAACATGAGGCCCAGATCCGGCTTATGGAAGAGATGAAGAACCATTCGGGTAGGCCTTCCATGTTAGTGCTCAGACCGGCAGATGCAGCTGAAACAACCGTTGCCTGGAAAATGGCCATCGAAAACACAAAAACCCCCACCGCGCTGTTGCTCTCCAGGCAGAATATTACCGATATCCCCGCTCCCAAAGGGATTGACAGGTATGCCGCTGCACTCAATGCCGCCAAGGGAGCATATACAGTCCATAATGACGGGGGAACTCCTGACATTATACTGGTAGCAAGCGGTTCGGAAGTTTCTACGCTTATGGGAGGAATGGCAAAGCTGAAATCGGAAATGAACCTTAAAGTAAGGGTGATATCTCTGATATCCGAAGGATTGTTCCGGCAACAGCCATACGAATACCAGTCCACCCTCATTCCTGACGGCATTCCGGTTTTCGGTCTTACCGCGGGTCTCCCTTCCGGACTCAGAAAGGTTGTTGGTCCACGGGGCAGGGTATTTGGTCTGGACCATTTTGGTTACTCCGCACCGGCTGGAGTACTGGACGAAAAATTCGGGTTCACTCCCGAAAATGTCTTCAGGCAGGTTCGTCAGTATCTTGAGGATTATAAACAAGGGTTGTAGCATAGTTTAACATAAATTCAAAGGCAAAATAATCGCCGGCCATGTATTACTTTGGATGCAGGCCGGTGGTTTTCCTGTATATGATGCCGGTCTCATTGCGTTCCTGTTGCAATCAGGATTGTTTTAATATAGTGATATTAAACCTTTCATTCTTTACTGTATCAAAGCAGTAAAGAATGAATTCCAATTAAAGGTAAATGCAGGATCATACAGACAAGGAACTGCTTTCATTATTTCGCAATCCGGATCAGAAAAACTATGCGTTTAATCTTATTGTAAGAAAATACCAGGAAAGGCTTTACTGGCATATAAGAAAGATCGTAATCGGACATGAAGATGCCGATGACCTGCTCCAGAACACCTTTCTGAAGGCATGGAAAGGGCTGGAAAAATTCATGGGTGAATCGGGTATCTACACATGGCTTTACAGGATAGCAACCAATGAATCCCTCTCTTTTCTGAATGAAAAGAAAAGAAAATTCTTTCTTCCCCTGGTTGATGTGGAAAAAAAACTAAGTGCCAGCCTTGAAAGCGACGACTATTTTAGCGGAGATGAAATTCAACTGAAGCTGCAGAAAGCCATACTAAAGCTGCCTGAAAAGCAACGGCTGGTGTTTAATATGCGCTATTTTGATGAAATAAAATATGAAGATATGGCCCGGGTGCTGGACACTTCTGTCGGCGCATTGAAAGCCTCCTATCATCATGCAACAAAAAAAATAGAAAAGATGATGAAGGACGATTAAACCATTATGTTTGAATACCATCAAATAACTAACAAGTTAAACAAACCATGGAAAATAATAATAACATAGGGTCGGGGCCGGATAAAAAATTGAAAAGCAACCCATTTTCGGCTCCTGAAAGTTATTTTGAATCCTTCCCTCAAAGGCTGCAGCAAAGGCTGCAGTCAGATGAGACGGCCCGGCTGGCGGAGGAAAAAAGGTTCCTGCCCGGTCTTAAGCCACGGCTTGCACTTGTGGCTGCTGCTACAGCGTTATTCATTATTGGCTACCTTGGATTTCAAAATTTAATGCATCAGGAAGACCCGTGGCTTACAAGTGAAGAAATAGCCGGTTACATAGACATGCATCATCATGAATTCACCGATTACTATTTTCTTGGTACGCTGGATGATGATCTTTACGAGGACGAATATTATACCGATGATGCACTGTACGAATATGACCCGGATATTTATATAGAATATCTTTACCATGAAGATATTGACATTGAATTGATAATTGCAGAGTATTAACCAAAACAGGAATAATGGCAAAAAATACATTAATAATATTCGCGGCATTACTTTTTCCGGCCCTGCTCGCTGCCCAGCCCGGACAGCAGAGGGGGCGCGCTGCATTTGAACAGGTTGAGGCAGAAAAAATAGCCTTTTTTACCCGTTTTATGGAACTGACCAGTCCTGAAGCCAAAACCTTCTGGCCATTATATGAGGATTTCCAAAGCGAGAAAGAGCAAATTATGCGCGAAAGACACTCTTTATCAAGACGTTTTGCAGGGAATTACGAAAATGTAACCGATGACGAGGCAAAGGATATAGCCGACCGTTATATTGAACTTCGGGTGAAGGAGGCCGGGCTATCTGAGAAATACCATGAAAAGTTCATGTCGGTTCTGCCTCCCGGCAAGGTAATGAGATTCTACCAGGCAGAAAATGAATTCAGAATGCAACTGCTCAGGCGGGTAAGGGGCGGTGGTCCCGGAAGGGGTGCCGGAAGGCCCGACCGTGAATAATTTCAGGCCCGTATACTCTTCAGGATTAATTATCCTGAAGTTGGCAGGGCTTTCAGGGCGGGAGTAGTGCACACCGGTTTTCCTGATAAGGCACCAAATATTTCCGGAATGTTCGAAATGGTCAAACCGTGAATAAACAGCCGGGATAAGCAAAAATATGCCGATGGTTTGCTATATTAGCATAGCAAAGAGTTTTCTGTTTTTTACTTCAAAGACTCCCCTGTTATGCTAAATATCAAAAAGGTTGTCCACAACATCCTGGAAGTTTCCGATCCTGATGACAGGTTCGGAAAAGCTTTCGATATATTCCTCATAACCCTTATCCTGCTGAACGTCCTGGCCCTTGTGCTTGAGACGGTCGACCCAATCCAGGAGGTTATGGGCGATTTCTTCTACTGGTTCGAGTTTTACTCTGTAATGTTTTTTGTTGTTGAATATGTACTGAGGGTGTGGACCATTACCCTTAATCCCGAATTCTCCCACCCGGTATGGGGGCGGGTCCGCTACCTTTTCACAGCAATTGCCCTGATAGATCTTTTTGCCATCCTTCCCTCGATACTGCCCCTCTTACGACTTGACCTCAGGTTCCTCAGGCTTTTCCGTGTAATGAGAATATTCAGGCTCTTAAGAATAGCACGGTATTTCAGGGCGCTGAACATCATAATTGAAGTATTCAGGAGCAAGAAGGAGGAGCTGGTAATAATCGTATCCTTCATCCTATTCATGCTGGTTTTTGCGGCATCACTGATGTATTATATTGAAAATGAGGCCCAGCCCGAAGCATTTGCAAGCATACCCCATGCCATGTGGTGGGGAGTGGCCACCCTTACCACGGTCGGGTACGGCGATGTATACCCAATTACGCCGCTCGGTCAGACGCTGGGAGCATTCATCGCCCTGCTGGGAATAGGTTTGTTTGCGCTGCCCACCGGTATACTTGCATCGGGATTCTCAGAGGAGATCAAAAAGCGGAAAAGCATATCCTCGTCCTGTCCCCATTGCGGGGAAAAACTGGAGGATTAACCGGTCTTTGAAAAACAGGTGTCCCCATCAGTAATTATGATTATTGTAAATGGTATTTTAGTATTTTCACTTTTGTTACTAACCTGACCGCCTGAATGTTTATTATTATTAAATACTGCCGTGATAAATTAAACAATATTAGACAGGCAATACTTGCGGAAAAAGCGCTTAAAAGTATAGTTGTTCTGCTGACAGGTTCCGGTCTTGCTCAGCTTATCCCTGTTTTGGCCATACCTCTCATTGCAAGGTTGTACACGGCCAATGATCTGGGAGAACTGGCTTTATTTGTAAATATCGTTACATTGCTTGTGATTCTCGCAACAGGGAAATATGAAGAAGCAATTCTGCTTCCGGGAAAAGAATCAGTATCCATAAACCTTGTTGCCGGGACTATTATCGTTTCCCTGATTTTCTCGGCGGCATTACAGGTAATAGTTCTTTCCCTCAGCTTGTTTATGCATTATCAACCCCTTGCATACAATCTGCATAACTGGATTATGCTTATTCCCCTTTCGGTTTTATTCCTTGCAATCTTTAATATACTCACTTCTTTTGCCAACAGGTACAGTCTGTATAATCATATGTCGATCAGCAAATTATGGAGGAGCATAACAACAACTATCTTCAAGTTGACAGGGGGGATAATGAAAATGGGTGCCTGGGGTTTGATTACAGGAACCCTGCTGGGAAATGTCATATCTGCCCTGTACATTACCCGCGTAAGCCTGAAGTACAAAAAGCACCAGTTGGATTTTGTATCAAGGCAAAAAGTGCTGCACTCATTGAAAATGTATTCCCAGTTTCCAAAATTCAGCATGATAAGAGCCCTTGCAAACACTCTTTCAGGTAGTTTGCCTGTGTATTTTTTATTCATTTTTTTTGGCACGGCCGTGACCGGGCAATATGCAATGGCTGCCACGCTTTCATTCATACCAGTTCATCTGCTGGCACAATCCCTCTACCAGGTTTATTTTCAAAAAATATCAGAAAAATATAATAAGGGAAAGGCAATAGCACAGGATATAGCAAAAATCGCCAAATGGATAGCTGCACTTCTTGCGATACCATTTCTTCTGATCACCGTGTTTTCAACGCAAATAACCGGTTTTATCCTTGGAGAAGACTGGGTTGAGGCGGGAGTAATATTAAGATATTTGATGCCCTGGTTGTTCATGGTAGCCGTAATTACCCCACTGGGTTTTGTTCCCAAAATAGCAAACAGGCTCAAAGCTGAGATGCTCATTGATATGGCTTATCTTGCACTACGGGTGCTTGCCTTATATACAGGCGTTTTGTTTAATAATTATTACTACTCAATATTATTATTCTCATTTACAGGCGTACTTGTTCTTGGATTTTATTTTTACTGGTTTCTTTACCTTTCCAGGAAGCTCGACTACAAATTAACCCGCTGAAATTAACCGATCCGGCAGTAAATTATGAGAATAGCAATAAATATCAAATACAATAAGGGTTTCAAATGGACGGAAAATGGTTCTGTCTTCTTTAAAGGCTTCCTGGTTTACAACGGAAAATATATTAAAGAAGAACAGGTCATAGACATTTTAAATAAATGTTCCGGTTTTGATGGTATAAAAGACTTAATTAAGTCTGCCGACGGACTTTTTGTCCTGATCATAAAAAAAGAAACCGGCGTATTGCTGGCAACAGACAGGGTTCGTACATTCCCTCTTTTTTATACCATAGATGACGGCATAACAATAACTGACGATCCATACTCACTTCCGGGTAAAACAGCAGATGAAACTTCTGCCGGGGAGTTTCTGCTTACTGGTTATACTACAGGCAGCAATACCCTCTATAAGGAAGTAAACCAAACAAAGGCTTCGGAAATTTTAATAATAAATGATGACGGGAAAAATTCCGAATTGTATTACACACATAAAACCACTGTGGTAGTTCAGGAAAACCTTGATGTATTGATCAGGCAATTTAAAGATATCCTTTATACCTCATTTAAAGATTTTATCAGGACACTGGATAACCGGCCTGTTGCCCTGTCACTCAGCGGCGGATATGATTCCCGCCTGATTGCATTGATGCTAAACCAATTTGGATATAATAATGTTGTCTGCTTTACTTATGGCAGGAAAGAAAGCAATGAAATTGAAAATTCCCGAAAAACAGCCGAAATATTGGAATACCCCTGGTTTTTTATCGAATACAATACAGAAATGGCAAAAGATTATCTTGATACAGATATTTTCCGGGAATATGTCAGCTTTGCGGGGAAACTATCATCCATGCCCTTCCTGCAGGATTACTTTGCCATAAAACATATTAAGGAGAACGGGCTTGTTGACCACAATTCGATCTTTATTACCGGCCATTCCGGCGATTTTATTGCAGGGAGCCATTTAAAGGGTAAATTCAGAAAATCAGACAAGCCTTTAAAAGCAATAAGGGAGATTTTTAATTCATATTACAATCTCTCAATCCTGCCAGGGAAAAGTGAATTTTTGAAAATTCTTGAAAATGAAATTGCCACAGATGATTTTCTTGCTTATTCGGTGTTCGAGGACTGGGTTCTGATGGAAAGGCAGGCCAAATATATTATAAACTCTGCATGTGTCTATGATTTCTTCGGCTACCAATACAGAATGCCGCTCTTTGATGCCAGGATCCTGTCTTTTTTCAAACATGTGCCTCCGGAGTACAAAAATTTTAAATTGCTCTATGATATCGTGCTTAAACAGTTTTTCAGTCAGCCTGACCTGAATTTTGAAAATGAATTGCAGGCTTCCAAAAAGGAGATATTGATACAAAACGTTAAAAACCGGGTAAAGAAATACATTCCAGCCTTTATTATTAAAAAATATGCCGATAACCGGCCCTGGAATGCCTACGATATACTAACGGCACCAATGTCTGATGAACTGAAGGGCACCCGGTTCGAAAACCAGGTAAGCGCGAATTACAACTCTGTCATTTGAAACTGGTATGTGAAACAACTCCTTCATAGAAACCATTGATTATCAATATATAAAAGAGGGTGCCCTTTCGAGACAGTCTCTTTTTTGAATGTAATAAAAAATCTTTAACATCCTGAGTCATCCTTAGCCGTTTCTGATGGAATCAGCGTCCGCGGACTGCCATCGAAAGCAGTGCAATCAGGGAATATCAACATCAAGTGACTTTAAAAACTCCAGCGATTCCTTCATGTCGCCGTACATAACCTTGTCGGACGACACAAATTCAACGCGCTTACGGTACGATTCGACAATCCCTTCCACAAACGGGGAAGATCTTGCAGGCCGCCTGAATTCAAGTGCCTGAACTGCATTGAAAAGCTCGATGGCAAGCACCTTTTTTGTATTCTCAACAACTTTCAGGGCTTTTGTGGCGGCATTGGCACCCATGCTTACATGGTCTTCCTGGCCCTGTGATGATTCAATGGTGTCGACCGAGGCGGGGGTGCAAAGCTGCTTATTCTGGCTTATAATAGAGGCAGCGGTATATTGGGGTATCATAAATCCTGAATTGAGGCCGGGACGGGCAACAAGAAAAAGTGGCAGTCCGCGTTTACCCGACAAAAGCCGGTAAATACGCCGCTCGGATATACTCCCCATTTCCGATAATGCCAGGCAAAGATGATCCAGGGCTAGTGCAAGCGGCTGCCCGTGAAAGTTACCTCCGGATATTACCCTGTCTTCCCCGGGAAATACGGTAGGGTTATCGGTTACCGAATTCATTTCACGCTCAATTACCGATATTATATAGTCCAGGGCATCTTTGGATGCACCATGCACCTGGGGGATGCATCTGAAGGAATAGGGATCCTGAACGTGGAGCTTGGTACGCCCCGTAATTTCACTTCCTTCAAGGATTCGCAGTATCCTGCCCGCTGTCTCAATCTGACCCGGATGAGGCCTGACCCGGTGCACCGCTTCGCTGAATGCCTCCGAACGCCCGTCAAATGCGTCCAGGGAAATGGCGGCAATTATATCTGCCTTTTTCATCAGGGCAATCGATTCCAGACATGCATAGACCCCGTATGCAGTCATAAACTGGGTGCCGTTAAGCAAAGCCAGTCCTTCTTTTGATTTAAGGGTCAGCGGTTCGAGGTCAAGTTTTTTCAACACTTCTGATGCCGGCCTTATTTCTCCCTCATAAAAAACCTCCCCCATACCCATCAGAGGAAGACTCAGGTGAGCAAGAGGAGCCAGGTCGCCGGAAGCACCAAGAGATCCCTGCTGATAAACCACCGGAAGCATGTCATTATTATATAAATCGACAAGGCGTTCCACCGTGTCCGGGCATACTCCGGAATAGCCCAGAGCAAGAGACTGAATTTTCAGAAACAGCATCAGGCGGACTATTTCAGAGGGCACCTCATCCCCCATTCCGCATGCATGCGACATGACCAGGTTCTTCTGCAGGGCCCCAAGGTCACTGTTTGATATCCGGCGGTCATATAACGATCCGAAACCGGTATTGATGCCGTACAGGGGCTCGTCAGAAACAGCCATTCTGTTGTCAAGATATTCCCGGCATCGCAGAATGAGCCCGTGGGCTTCTTCGGAAAGCTCCAGACGCAATTTTCCGGAAATGATCCGGTCAACAGTGCCCAGATCAAGTTTCCTGGATGATATTTTATGATATTCAGGCACACCTGTCAGTTAAGCCAGTATGACATCTTTACAACCAGCGCCCTGTTTCTGGCATTCATGGTTTCCGGGAAATAATTGTCGGTATAGACGATAAACAGGTCTGATACCGGTTTGTAGCGCCACTGGAAACGGGCATTGATATTGAGATTGTCAATCTGTTCGTTATATTGTATAAAGGTAGTAAAGAAAAGTGTATTGGTAAATGTAATATCAAATTTAGGGCCTATCAGCCAGAACGAATTGTTACCCCAGGGCTCCGGTAGCATCAGGTCGTTGTAGCTGAAGAATACCGAAACACTCCCATAGGGCTGGTAACGGTAATTGATGTCTCCCTCCGCAAACCTCCTGGTTCCGTTGAAATAGCCCCCGTATCCGGTCCCGACCCGGTAACGGAATAGCTTGCGCAGATCGGACCTGTAACGTACCGAGGCCCCTGTCCACCTGTGTTCGCTCCCGGCAGGCAGCACGGCTATGCCGGTGTTGGTGGGATCAAAATCCTGTTGCAACATTACGAAGTTATGATTTGCCAGGATGTCTATCCTGCTCAGATTATGAAAGGTAAAATAATAGGCAAGCGCCGACTCCCTGTCGGTCATTTTGAAATCACCAGGCTGGAAATAGGTGTTTAGCGACCCGGCAACACCATGCTGTTCAAGCCTTGAATCATCCGGGTAAAACCTTATTGTTACCGAAGGATTTACCTGCAAAAAATCAGTTCGTCTCACATATCCTGCAGAGGCAATATAATTATCACCCACATAATACTGCTCAACGCCCACGTGAATTCTCTGCCGGCTATAATTCAGCTCCATTCCCTGCGAAAAGGCGCTACCGGCTTCTGTGCCAGCGGTAGCAGAGGCAAGGCCGAATGCCTGGCCGGTCCACACATTGTCGCTGCTGGCCAGGTTAAACTGCAGTCCCCCGGTCCTGTTCCATCTATGCCCCCCCCATTCGCCATCACCGTGGAAGTTATGTCTGTTTACAAAGATTCCCGAAATATTCGAACGGGTCAGTACACGCCTTTGCAGGGAAGCTACAAAGAAATTGCTTGCCGGACCAGCCGTTGTTTCCTCCGTATGCATGTCCATAACCCCTATCCTCCAGTCCTGCCCCAATTTTCCACTTAGCCTGGCCCCACCTGTCACAGGAGCATCAAGCCCTATTCGCCTCGAGAAAAAAGGACGGATCCGGTTTGATCCGAAACTGGCAAAGAGATCGGAGTTTTCAAGGAAAAACTGCCGCTTCTCAGGAAAAAACAGTTCAAAACGGTCGAGATTTGTGATCTGCTGGTCAACCTCAGCCTGGGAAAAATCGGGATTATAGGTCAGATCAAGATTCAGCGACGAAGAAAGTGCTACCTTGGCATCCATTCCGAAATCGCCCCGGTAACCGGCATCGGTTCCCGCCTCAAAATCACGCGAGCCGCCTCCTGAAACATAAGGTATAAGCGAAAACTGGACGCCGGGGTCGGGAGGAGGAGCATCCCACTGGAGAATTCCCGTATATGCTAACGATGCAGTTGGAAATTGCCTTGGTACGGGAGCCCAGGAGGACTTTTCATTTATCCTGAGATCAAGACGGGAAAAATTGATGTTCCACCGGTCCAGTCCCGCTTTATAACGAATCGAGCTGAAAGGGATCCGCATTTCGGCAACCCATTTGTCGTCATAGCTTTTCGTAACTGCCTCCCATTTGGTGTCCCATATCAGGTGAACCCGGGATCCGCCGCTCATTGTCCCGTCCCACAATGCGCCCGCTGCATTTACTCCGAAAGAATAGCCCGTGGTCTGGTCATTGAAGGGATCGAGAAAAAGCAGAAAATTATCGTTGTTGCCGAAATTGAAATCGCTTCTCAGTGATTCCACAACCCGGGGACCGGGAACAACATCATAAAAGACAAGCGCAAGATATATTGCATCATCGTCATAAGTCATCCTGATTTCCGATACGGCCTCGCTGTAACTTGTATCATAGGGCATAACCATGTAAAAGTCGGTCGCCACATCGGCCGTCAGCCAGTCTTCCTCGTCAATAACCCCGTCAAGGGTTATTGTGCCCTGCATTTTTTTTATGTTAAGAACATAATCGCTGTTTATCGGACCCGGCTGACTGCGCTCATCTGCCTGGCGGTTATCCTGACCGGCAGCAATGGTGCTGCTTACTGTGGTACAAAAAAAACATAATACGGTAGCTGCAAGCCATACAGACCTGGCAATCATTTTCATAAGGCACCTGTAGAATTAGTATGAAAGAATCAAAGCTCCCTGATGTAGATGTTCCTGAACTGAACAAGGGAGGGAGAGCTCCTCCATTCGCCGTCAACCATGTTTCCATGATGCTGAAGGGCAAGTCTCCCTCTTTCGGGGACACCGGGAAGCCGGACGTTTTCAATAACGGTAATATCATTCAGTACAACCGTCAAACGGTCTCCCTTCATGGTTATCTCGAATGTATTCCATTCCCCTATATGATTGTCGGCCATCACCGATGGGGTAACGCCTGCACGCACTTCAGGGGGCATGTTGCGGTCCATCCTGTAACCGTACACTTCTCCCGAACCGATGGGCCATGCCCATATATTGATCTGAGACTTTGAGCTGCCGCGGAGGTATATTCCGGAGTCACCGTCAGGAACAACCATTCTCATTTCCTGGCCCCGGGCATTCAACTGATGGGTGCCGTCAGGCCTGATAATGGGAACATTGGGATTGAGGAAGGGGGTATCCTTAAGCTTCCAGTCAATTCTCAGAACAAAATCCCCGTATTCGGCTTTGGTCCACAGGTTTTTGTCGCCCGGGGCCTGGCTGAGCGCATCGTAATCGATAACCCCGTCAACAACCTTCCAGTGACCCCCGTCACCTTCGGGAACGATCCATCCGGTAAAATCGCGGCCGTTAAATATCTGTTCCCACTTTTCATTTTCTTCCCTGTTGTCAAATGAGGAAACAACCAGAACGACGAGCAGGGCTGCAGTAATTCTGAAAACATTCTTCCCGGGCATAAATTTGTATTTATTCATAATTCATTATTTTTGATAAACTTAATAAAGGGTTGAAAAAACCAGCAGAAAGCACCATTTGGGCGGGGCCGGCGGCCGGACATAAATGCGGTATTGTTTCAGGTTGCTAATTTACAAAAAAGCGCAATAATAATTATATGATAAACAAACTGGAACAGGTCAATTTCCCCTAAGATAAACTCCTCCGGCCCGTTTATCTTTTCTGTAACCCTGCGAAACATTATATTTCGGGAAAAACCGGTAATTTCGAGTCAGCATAGCGGACTCTCAAACAAAAAAATATGGACCCCATCAGAATAGCCACGGCACAATTTGAGAACAAAAGCGGCGACAAACAATTCAACCTTGACAGGATTGAGGAACTTGCAGGAAAAGCTGCACTTCAGGGAGCCAGGGCAGTCGCATTTCACGAATGCTCCATAACGGGATATACGTTCGCAAGAAACCTTTCCATGGAACAGATGCTTGATCTGGCCGAGCCGCTGCCCGGGGGCGAGAGTATAAAACGGCTGACGGAGATTGCCGGCAGACTGGATATTGTGATCCTGGCCGGACTGTTTGAAAAAGACCATGAAGACAAGATCTACAAGGCATACGTTTGTGTCGACCGCAACGGCATGGTGGCAAGGCACAGGAAACTCCACCCCTTCATAAACCCGCACATCACCCCGGGCAACAGTTATTGTGTTTTTGATCTTTTCGGATGGAAATGCGGCATACTGATATGTTATGATAACAATATCATTGAAAACGTCCGAGCTACCAGACTGCTTGGCGCCGACATAATCTTCATGCCCCATGTCACCATGTGCACTCCTTCAAGCCGGCCGGGGGCGGGCTTTGTCGACCCTGCCCTCTGGGAAAACAGGGAAAGGGATCCGGCTTCCCTTCGGATGGAGTTCGACGGAATGAAAGGGCGTGAGTGGCTCATGAAATGGCTGCCCTCGAGGGCTTACGACAACGCCGTATATGTAGTATTCTCAAATCCCATAGGGATGGATGATGACCAGCTGAAAAACGGCTGTTCAATGATACTCGATCCCTACGGAGATATAATTGCCGAATGCCGCGAACTTGGAGATGAGGTGAGCAGCGCCCTGTGCGTGCCGGAAAAGCTAACCCTGGCCGGCGGATACCGCTACATGGCCGCCCGGCGGCCCGGCCTTTACAAAGACATTATCGGCCGCGACCATGCAACCAAACAAAAAGTCGCATGGCTGGACCAACCATAGATCAGAATTTCTGATTAAAATAGGCCGGATGATCAAGGATAACCGATTTAAATCAGGAATGACACAACAGGAATTGGCATTAAAAAGTGGAACTACAAGGACTTATATTTCTCGGATTGAAAACGAAAGATCAGATATTGAATTAGGTACGTTAAGAAAGATAATTGAGACGGGATTAGGCAAAAAGATAGAAATACAAATAAAGTAGCTTCAAAGGCTTCAACTACCGAGGATTCCTCATTAGTTCAAACTCAGGGAAGCAGAAAAGTGAGAACGTTGGACTTATTTTGCCGTAAGGTTGTACATTTTTGAATACTATATCATATGGCCGAAGATATATACGACAAGTTAAGTGATCCCCTTGCATTCGGGGTGTTTATTTTTACTCTACTGGTTCCGGTTGGCGTCGGACTGCTTGCTCTTTTGCGCACCAGAAGCCAGTCCGATTTCTTCATCGGGGGCAGGGCGATGAATTCATTTGTGGTGGGTTTATCGGCAGTCAGCTCGGGACGCTCTTCATGGCTGGTACTGGGAGTAAGCGGTATGGCCTACACATCAGGGGTTGGCGCCATCTGGGCCATCG
>PWPZ01000216.1 GCA_003556985.1 Bacteroidota bacterium | reverse complement strand
TATAAATGAAAAAGTTTATAAAATTCATCAACCGGCTGCATTAATGAATGACATGCGGGAATTGGTCGATACGTCCAATAAAACGTTGCAACTCATCGATAATCGGTTCGTCGTTCTTTTCCATCGGCTGGTAACTATAGCTACTTCTGGGGAGTCCAACGGTCTTGCAGCCCTGACGAAGCTGACCCCCATTCCGGAGCATAGTGCTCCGTCGTCAAAACATAATACCTTATTTTCCGATTACAGGTGTATACGTTTATTTTAGTATTAGTTTCATCTGTTGATCGAGAGTTTGTCGTTCAAGCACCCCTGTGTAATTGAATACTTTCATGTCAAAGAAGTTCTTTTTGCCAAATTTTTTCCAGTTTTCAGCAACATATTTCAGATTAGTTGCGGTTATTACTGCAACGTCTGTATCAGCTTCAGTTGAGTACTTAAGCTCTCTGGCTGATTGAGTACAAGCCTCTTTGTCCAGATCAGGTACTATGACGAGAAAAACGTTAACTCTTTTAGTGGACTCCCTGATGTATCGTTTAAACTGATTAATATGTGATTTCGGGAATTTATAGAGTGATTCTTTGCCTTTATTATCCCACAAGAGAAGTTCCCCATTTTTCATTACAATCGCTCCGTCTGCGTGATCTACCCCATCAAGATGAATGGGTTCTCTTTCAAACTTTTTTTCAAACATATAAGTGGTTGCTTTCTCAAAAGCAGCCTCCATATCTCGGTCTTTTTGGATGATTTTTAATCCAAGCAACCTTTTGTTATCTCTCGCAGCGAGCTCTTCAAAATACTGGTAAAAAACCGATCGTTCATCCGTTGATTCTTCTGGAACCTTGGTCGTTAGCGAACTATAAAACTCCAGTATTCTATTAATTTTTTCTTCTTTAGTGCCACTTACTTTAACTCCCGGAAGAGTTTTACAAAGCTTTGTAATATCAGAAGCCTGAAGCGAACTCAAAACTTCTGAAGGTTTTGTACCAGCATGAATCAATCGTTCTGATTTTTCTTCCTTGCTTCCGGTAACTGGTAACTCTTGATTGATTAATGCATTACGTAATTGACTGTTAGAAAGCTTATCATGTAATTTGCGTTGTGCGTCAGTGGTCATTTCGAAACCAAGAATTGGCTTAATATTGAGAGCAATTTCTTCAGGCAACACAACTACATTACCGTCCTCCATCTTATTACAGTAAAACAGAATCCCCCTACTTTGCAAATGACGCAAGACTTCGTTGAATTCGTCTAAACTGTGTGTATTGTTGTTATTCTTAGGAAACTTCTTAAGACGTGTTTCAACGAAACGTTTCTCAATTCTACTGATTTTAAGTTTCTGCCTAAGTCTTTCAAGTAGAACGAACTCAGATTCATTAATATCATCATTCTCAAGGGCAACTTGAAGGACAGTTTTATATATGTCAATTGCATTTTCATCAGAATAACTGAATGCATCGTCCTTCCCAGCCCTTTTTATAATGTCTTTTTCGTAATTAATGATCAGATCATAAAGGTCTGAGTCAGCAGATTTCATGTCGGGCTGTTCCAGTAGTATTGTCAGTATTTCTTCAAATAGTATTCTCGAAGCTCTGTTCATTTGCCGCAAATCTAAAGCAGAATCAACCCGTTCCTTGCTTTCAAGTTCGTTCTTATTCTGTAATATTTGCTCTCTAAGCCGATTTTCGTCTCCTTTAGGCACACCCTCTTTTAAAATGCTATCGACGATCCTCCCTAAAAACATTTTTGACATATATGGCAAGCAGTCTTCAACTTTCATAGCGAATAGATTTTATCGTGATAGGTTCCCTTCCTTTGAACAAACATTTTAACTCATTATTTCTTTCAAAGCAATGGGTTAAGTTTTAAGGCAGTTCGCTAACCGGTCTGTCCTGTATCGACGAGCTCTCAACCTGTTTGTTCTGGTTCGGTCTCATCCACCGGTATAGTCTCCGGGCTTCCCCATATATGATTTACGGAGATTCTTATTTCAAAGAATGAACAAGATTGGCAGAGCTTTGAAGCCCGCTCATTTCACAAACATCATGCTTCTCGTCTCCACATAGCCTCCAGCTTCGATCCGGTAGATAAACACACCGCTGGATAGCCCGCTGGCATCGAAAGTCACATCGTGCCAGCCGGCTGAGTGGGTTTCATTAAGGAGCATGCCGACCTGCTGGCCGAGCATGTTGTAAACCGACAGACGAACATGGGCCTGTTCCGGAATTTCCTTTTTCCTTTTTCCGGAAATTTGGATGAATCCCAACGTAACTGTGACGTAACCGATTCTGAAAAAAGAGCCTCCAACGTAAGTGTGACGTAAGAGGACGTTTACAAATATTCACAGTCCTGTGAACACCTACCTGCTCAATTTTGCTTTAATCGCCGTTTGTGTTCACTGTGGGGGAGCCGAAGAGCGGACTCGAACCGCCGACCTATTCATTACGAGTGAATTGCTCTACCAACTGAGCTACTTCGGCTTTCAGAGATGAATTTTCTCCGGATGAAACGTCACCGTATGTAACGGTTTACATTAGTTCAACAAATATACGGAGAATAATGCCATCCTTGCAATCTGTCCCTGGCGGAATTATAGTCATTATCAAATGGATTCAACACCACATGACTGTCAGTCTTGTTGACCGGAAAGTGTTACCCGGTAATTTACCGTTATGGCATCATCGGTTGTTAGTGCACCCCTCATATAACTCGGTGGCTCTATATCAAAATCCGTGAAATGCAGTTGCAACTCTCCACTGATTTCATAACTCCCGGAATCTTCCCGGGAAAAATGAACCTCGTGACTCATTTCATGATCCGAACCTGCCGCAGACAGTACTCCCATTGCTGCAATGATAAGGGAATTGCCGTCATTATAGCTGCTGGTGTTTACTGTTTCTTTCAGCCGATAACGGATTTCGGGATATTCCTCACTATCAAGATATTGATGCATAACATTGTTCATGAGACTTATGCCGGAATCAAGCGCCTGGTTCGGTATATGCAGTTCCACGTTTTCAAACCACCGCTCTGCAGACCCGGTTTGTTCATCTGCTCCCGGTATCACTGCACGATAAAAAGCCGGTCCCGGCTTAACCGTACCGGCCATGGTATCAGCTTCAATTTTCCAATCCCTGACATTGGAAGTGCCGGTAATAATGAAAGAAGCTTCTTTAATAAGTAATGCCTCCGGTCGGTCCTGCCTGTCCTGCCCCAAACCGGATTGAGCAGGTACAAGCAAAAGACCGGTCAATACTGCTGCAACTGTTATTGTATTTCGCCTGAATCGATTATTCATTTAAATAAGTTAGTATTCTTTTTCCAGAAGCTTGATGTTACGAAACCATACATCATCTCCATGATCCTGAAGCCCGATATAGCCGGGCCTGTTTCGACCGAATTCCGGATAACGAGCAAATTTGCTTTCCTCGATCAAACGCTCAAATTCAGGTGTTTCAAGATGGTATTCAAGCACGGCTTCTCCGTTTTGAAAATGAACCACCGTACCCCGGTAAACAAGTATTTCGGCATGATTCCATTCTCCTGCCGGACGGGTATTCTGGGGATCGGCAGGGATCAAATCATAGAGCGAGGCGGCCTTACGGTCGCCATCTTGACCGAGTTCGGCATCGGGGTGACGCTCATTGTCGAGGATTTGAAATTCCGGTGCAAATTTCCAGATCGGCTCATCTTCCACCTCTTTGGCAAGGTAGAAAATTCCCGAGTTACCGCCTTCGGAAACCTTCCATTCCAAAGACAATCGAAAGTTTTGGAATTTCTGATCGTAGATGATATCACCCCCTCTGCCACCGGCTTCTCCCCGGCCGGTACCGATGCAGTGCAGCAATCCGTCTTCTATGACCCATCCCTGTCCGGGAAACGCAGGCCGGTTATATCCACGCCAGCCATCGGCGGACTCCCCGTCAAAAAGCAGAACCCATCCTTCTTCTTTTTCTTCGGATGTCAGAGTATTCATGGGTACTTCCTCTTCAGTAGTTCGGGTTTCGGGATCGGAGCCGCAGGCGACGATCAGTCCGGCAATCATCATCACCGGAATCAGTCTTTTCAGTACTGAAATGTTTAAGCTAACGAAGGTATTCATTTTATTGTAAAGTTTGAAATGTTATAAGAAAAATACCGGATAATTACGATCAGGCGGGCATATCCGGCAACGTCCAACC
>PWPZ01000011.1 GCA_003556985.1 Bacteroidota bacterium | reverse complement strand
CCTGGTATTCGGGAGAAGCTCCTTCAATGGTTTTCAGCTTGTCAAGTTCTTCTTTCACTACTTTCTCCGCCTCTTCCGTCAGGTTCAGGTACCTTATCCTTTTTTCTATAGCTTCTATTTCAGCGGCCTTCCCTTCTTTTTCAAGACCAAGCTCCTTTTTGATGACCTTGAGTTGTTCCCGGAGAAAGAATTCACGCTGCTGTCTTGATATTTTTTCTTCGATCTGCTTTTGAATATCTTTCTGCAACTGGCTAAGTTCTATTTCTTCCTTCAGGAGGACCAGAAGCTTATTGCTCCGCTCAAACAGATCGGTAGCTTCGAGCACCTCCTGCAATCTGTGGCCGTCGGCGGTCAGAAATGATGCGACCAGATCCATGAGCAAGCCCGGCTTTTCCATGCCAACCTGTGACAGGGCAAGCTTTATCTGCTCCTGGAACATAGGATTGAGCTGAACAAGTTCCTTTACCGAATTAATAACTGCCAGTGTATAGGCTTTTAACTCCTGTGAAGGACTTTCCTCTTTTTCTTCATAATCATACTTGACCTGCCAGAAAAACTGATCGGCCCTTTTTATATCTTTGATCTTATGAAACCGTGATGCAGCCTGGGCTAAAAATTGGATGGAATCATCCTCCCTGCTCATGATTTTTACAATCTTTAACAGAGTTCCTGTAGTATGCATTTCGGAATTTAGGATGTTTTTCTGATCTATCTCCCTGGCCAGGGAAGCCCCAATAAATTTATTGTTGTGCTTGAATGAAAATTCAACCTTTTCAGCCATTTGCTCGTTATTGAAAGCAATTGGCAGGGTGAGGCCGGGGAACACGGGCTTATTTTCAAGTGGCAGAACTATTATATTATCGGGAAATACTTCGGAAACCAGAACAAGTCCGCTTTGGTTTTGATCACTATTCATAATTTTAGTTTTTTAATTTTGCTGATATTTATATACATTCACTAATTTATATAAAGATATATATAGTTATTAATGAGCAGTTTAATTTCAGGTATCATTTGAGTTAAGTAGTTTTCCAAATATTGTACCATCTTTCCCCGAAATAAACTTGTAAAGAAAGAACAGTCGACTCTGCTGATAACCAGTTTGATTTATTTGTGTGCTATGCATTGATACAACAGGTGAATTATCTGGTATTCAAAGCTTACTACATAACATTATTATAAAATTACTCTATTCGGATAATTTTGAACTTTGAAAAATTAAAATCCCGTGCATCGGGCAGAAAAAAACTCTTCCGGGCAGTTGTTGAAAAAATCAACAAAATGAAGGGGCAGGATGTAGACAGTTTATTTAATGAACTGCATACGAAAGAATTTCAGGAAATTGATTGTAATGTTTGTGCCAACCCCATACCGGTCAAAAAAATATTAAAGGCATAGTAAATACCTGCCTTTGTAATACCGAATGTTGTCCGGTGGTATTCAATATATTTGAAGAACTCGGTAAAATTCTGAAATAGAAGCCTTATCAGGAAGTATTATATTTCTAAGTTAAAAACAGGAGAGAATTTAACCGGGAATTCAACATAAAACGGTTTCAAATGTTCTTTCTGTTGTATTTTGTTTTACTTTTTATCAAACGTTTTTATATGTTTTTTAGCCAGGCCTCATACCCTCCTTAGTACGGTCATGGCATGGCGGGTTTAATTGTGATGCGTATATTTAATTAAAGTATAATGGAACCTGGGAAAAAAATAATAATTATCGGTGGCGGGGTCGGGGGACTGGTGACGGGTATTTATGCCAGGAAAGCAGGTTTCAGAAGTGTTATATATGAAAAAAACCCTGCTTCAGGAGGTGAATGTACGGGATGGGACAGGAACGGCTACCATATTGACGGATGTATTCACTGGCTTGCAGGTACCGGGGAAGGAAGGGATTTGAACCGTGTATGGAAGGAAACAGGAGCCCTGGAGAATATTGATATTTACCAGCCGGAAAGCCTGGTTACCGTGTTTAATGAGAGTGACAGCCTGAGTGTCTGGAGAGACAGGGATAAGTTAAGGAGAGATCTTCTGGCAGTTGCTCCTGAAGATGAAGAAGAAATCGAGGAAATGCTGCAGGCAGTCGCCATCTTTCAGTTATTCGAACCTTCGGTTGACAAGCCCAGAGATACAATGAGTTTAATGGAAAAGCTCAGGTTTCTTTACAGGAACCGGAAAGTTATGCGATTGATAGGTAAATACAGCCGTATAACGGTAAGCGAATATTTAAGCAGGTTCAAAAACTCCCTGATCAGGGCTGCCTTTAATAACATTGTGCCTGGCGAGTACAGCACCCATAATCTTTTCTTTACACTTGCTTCTTTCACGGGAAATAATGCAGGGATTCCAAAAGGCGGATCGAAGGCTTTTTCAGAAAGGCTGGAAAAGAAATACAGGGAGCTCGGGGGAGAGATTATATTTAATACAGAGGTAAAAGAGATAATTATTGATAGCAATACTGCTACCGGAATTTTGACCCGTGAAGGGTCACAATTTTTTGGTGATTATATAGTGACAGCGTGTGATACCCGCCTGGTTTTTGAAAAATTACTCAGAGGAAAGTTTTTTGAAGAGGAATTCCTGAAAAGGTATGAAGACAGTGAGGCGTATCCTTTGCAAACATCTGTTTATGCTGCATTCGGGGTTGATGCCGACCTTACTGCTTTTCCGGGTAATTCCGTCTTCAAAACCGCACCTGTGATTTTTGAGGACAGGGTGATAGATACCTTGTCAATGAAGCATTTCTGTCATGAGCCGTCTTTTTCTCCGGAAGGGAAATCATTGATTGCCGTATATTTCAATGCAAACTATGACTGGTGGAAAGATCTCAACAAGAACCCCCGTCTGTACAGGGCTGAAAAAGCCAGGCTTGCTGTTAATATTTCCACCCAGTTACAGAAGCGTTTTCCTGAGATTATGAATAAGACTTCTGTTCTGGATGTGGCCACACCCCTCACATATGAGCGTTACTGCGGAGCCTACAGGGGGTCATGGCTCTCTTTCGGAAATACCCCGCTCAGTGAGCCTCTCAGGCATGACGGAAGGGTAAAAGGTGTCAAAAACCTCTATATGACCGGCCAGTGGCTGATGCCTCCCGGGGGATTGCCTGCTGCAGCCATCACGGGCAGGTGGACAATAGAGAGGATCAAAAACAGGTGATGCTGAAATTTTCTTTTACCGGATGTCATTCAGCTGTTCATTGCATCTGATAAGATTTACCGCCCTGGCAGGAGATTGCGCGCTAAATCAGGCCTGATGGTTCCAGCCTCCCGTCCATATCTTTTCTCTCTGTTTCGGGATGCAACGGCCATTTAACGGGAACATTGTCTCTTACTGACCTGTAAATGGCAGTGAATATTTCAACGGTCTTCCTTCCTTCAGCTCCGGTAACCAGTGGATCCCTGCCGTCGATGACGGCCTGTATGAAATCCTCGTGCTGGAGCCTGATATAATATTCGGTGGGGTCAACCTTGTTAAAGATGCCGGTATCCTCCCTGACCCAGCCTTCAAGCTTTTTTTCCTCCCCCGGAATAGTCCACAGATCGTTTACCGGCGGCTCGGATATACCTGTCTTTCCGGCAATAAACATCGCCCCGCTCTCTGTCTGCACCCCGACCGAGGCACCGAGGGTTCCGTGTATGTGAACCTTTCCGTATATGCCGGGTTCCTGGGAATTGCTCAGTACTATATTTGCAACGCTCCCGTTCTTAAACTTCATTATTGCCAGAGCGGTATCTTCTACCTCTATATAAGGGTGATTGATATTTTTCCATAATCCATACAATTCTTCAATTTCTCCGCCCATAAACCATTGCAGCAAGTCCAGCTGATGAGGTGCCTGATTCACAAGTACTCCGCCTCCTTCGGTTTTCCAGGTTCCTCTCCAGGGGTCGCTCCTGTAATATTCCCTGTCTCTCCACCCCAGCATAATTGCTGTACCCAGTGCCGGGGTGCCAATTTTTCCTTCGGCAATTGCCTCATTCATCCTTATGCAGGAAGGATAAAACCTTCTCTGACTTATTACCCCCAGAGTTTTTCCCTTATGGCGGGCGGCTTCGAGCATTGCATCACAATCTTCCAGTGTGGAGGCAAGGGGTTTTTCTACCAGCACGGATGCTCCGGCATTCATAGCAATGATTGCTGGTTCCCTGTGCCAGGGATGAGGAGTGCATATAACAACTACATCAAGGTT
>PWPZ01000179.1 GCA_003556985.1 Bacteroidota bacterium | reverse complement strand
TGACCTCTTCAGCCCGCCCCTGGTGATAATCCTGTGAATTGTCCCAGAAAGTAATCCCTCTGTCCATAGCCTCATGCATAATCCTGATGCTTTCATCATCAGATTTGTTAGCTACCGAATCCCAGCCACCCATTGCTATAATGGAAACATTTTCGCCGGTTTTCCCCAGCGGACGTGTCGGTATACCGGAAGAGGTGTTTTTTTGCATACCCATCATCGCCGGACCAAGGGCTACGCCTGCCATGATGGTCTGAATGAACTTCCGCCGTGAAAATTCCCTGTTCTTCATACAGTTTCAAATTGGATTATTTCCGGATACCGTAAAAATTCATAATTTTTCAATATCATATCTATAAGTATCCGGACTAAATAAATTTTATAACCCATTAAACAAATACCGGCGAATAAAGTTTAAGCGGGTATTTAATTACCGGCGGGGAGAAAATAATTCCGATTCATCAGGTTCGGGAATACGGCCCCTCATCTCCTCTATTACCCTGAACATTTCCTGCTCTTTTTCAATCAATTCATCTTCATTCCCGGGCCTTCCCTCAATATATGTTATTGACGATTCCTCTCGCCCGGCTTCATCATACCAGGTCCATTCACCATGCATCTGGTTCCTGTAATAATTCCCCTTGATCTCAAGCCTTCCGGAAGGAGAATAAAACCTGAATTCACCATGCCTCTGATCATTCTCGAACATGGCTTCGGTTCTTTTCCTGCCATTTTCATAATACTGCCTCCAGGGGCCGTTCCTTACATCATTTTCGTACCAAAAGGTCTCAGACAATTGTCCACCGGGATAATAAACACCTGAAGCCCCTTCCTTAACACCATTATTATAGGTTTCGAAACTGACGGGCCGGTCATCGTAATAGGAATAATAGTTCCAAACGCTGTCTTTTTTCTCATCCAGATAAATTCCTTTGGCGGCCAGACTGCCATCCTGATAGAACAGTATGGTTTCCGCCATTATGCCTGATTCACAGAAATTCATCACGGCCATCCTGCTTCCGCTGGGGAAATATCTTATAAATTCACCAACCGGCCGGTCATTCCTGAAAGAACCCTGGTATCGTAAATTACCATTCGGATATTTCACTTCCCAGAACCCCTGTTTCAGTCCACCGGAATCAGTATAATTCCTTTCATCCGAAATCTCCTGTGCGTTAAGGGGCAATATAATACCCATAAATATAATCCAGAAAAAAATGCAGTTTTTCATAGAGTCAGGCTTTTCAATTAATTTATATAAAAATCCATCATCCCTGCTGTCGCAAAGAATTCCCCAAAAATATAATTTAAGGATATTATTTATATAGTAAAACACGATTTTTAAAAAGAAATTATATCCCTGAAGAGCCGGATGAAAACAAAGCATTCACCTGCTAAACTATTTTGCTGTTAACCGGGGGAAACCAGTCCCTGCCGAGTGGTGCCATTTGGCGCCGGGACATAAAAAAACCGTATCAAAAGATACGGTTTTTAATATTTACCCGAAAAACTTACAGGAAAGGCGGTTATTTCACTTCCTCAAAATCAACATCGGTTACATCATCATCATCATCTTTCTTTCCCGATTTTGATGTGTCTTCAGCCTGACCTTCCTCGCCGGGCTGTCCTCCTGCCTGAGCCTGGCTGGTCTTGTACATTTCTTCTGAGGCAGCCTGCCATACAGTATTAAGTTCGGCGGTTGCCTTATCAATGGCTTCCAGATCCTCACTCTTATGAGCTTCCTTCAGCTTGCCAACCGCTTCCTCAATAGGAGCTTTTTTGTCGGCAGGCAATTTATCGCCGAACTCCTTCAGTTGTTTCTCTGTCTGGAATATCAGGCTGTCGGCAGCATTCAATTTATCGGTCTTTTCCTTGATTTTCTTATCTTCTTCGGCATGCACCGTGGCCTCTTCCTTCATGCGTTTAATTTCTTCTTCGCTAAGGCCGGATGAAGCTTCAATCCTGATGCTTTGCTGCTTATTGGTGCCCTTATCTTTTGCTGACACATTCAGGATCCCGTTGGCATCAATATCGAAGGTCACCTCAATCTGCGGAACACCTCTGGGTGCAGGCGGAATCCCGTCAAGGTGGAATCTTCCGATAGTCTTGTTTCCGGAAGCTACCGGCCGTTCGCCCTGCAAAACATGAATCTCCACCGAGGGCTGATTATCAGCAGCAGTGGTAAACGTCTCGGTCTTTTTAGTAGGTATGGTGGTATTGGACTCAATGAGCTTGGTCATTACCCCTCCCATCGTTTCAATACCCAGTGACAACGGTGTGACATCCAGAAGCAATACATCTTTTACCTCGCCGGTAAGTACTCCGCCCTGGATGGCAGCGCCAATGGCAACGACTTCATCAGGATTCACACCTTTTGAAGGGGCTTTTCCGAAAAACTGCTCCACAACTTTCTGGATGGCAGGTATCCGGGTTGAACCTCCCACAAGGATTACCTCATTAATTTCAGATCTTGACAGACCGCTGTCTTTCAGTGCTTTTTTACATGGTTCGATAGTCGCCTGTATAAGCTGGTCGCTCAGTTTCTCAAAATGAGATCTGGTAAGGGTTTTTACCAGGTGCTTGGGAATGCCATCGATAGGCATTATATAAGGAAGATTTATCTCTGTGCTTGTTGAACTGGAAAGTTCTATTTTGGCTTTTTCGGCAGCTTCCTTCAGCCTCTGCAATGCCATGGGATCCTTTTTCAGGTCAACTCCCTCGTCTTTTTTGAACTCTTCTGCCAGCCAGTCGATAATTACCTGATCGAAATCATCGCCACCAAGATGGGTATCGCCGTTGGTTGACTTCACCTCAAATACCCCGTCACCGAGCTCGAGTATCGAAATATCAAATGTTCCGCCACCCAAATCATAAACCGCAATTTTCAGGTCCTGCGCTTTTTTATCAAGGCCGTAGGCAAGAGCGGCTGCCGTGGGTTCGTTAATTATACGTTTAACCGTAAGTCCTGCTATTTCACCGGCTTCTTTGGTGGCCTGCCTTTGTGAATCGCTGAAATAGGCAGGAACTGTTATCACTGCTTCAGTTACCTCCTGGCCGATATAATCCTCTGCCGTTTTCTTCATTTTCTGAAGAACCATAGCTGAGATCTCCTGGGGTGAATATTTACGATCTCCTATGGCAATACGGGGGGTATTATTATCTCCCTTTACAACTTTATAGGAAACCCTCTCGACCTCCTTGGTCAGTTTTTCATATGGTTCGCCCATTAATCGTTTTATGGAGGAAACTGTCTTTTCCGGATTGGTTATGGCCTGCCGTTTGGCGGGATCTCCAACCTTCCTTTCACCGTTCTCAATAAACGCCACTATGGACGGAGTTGTTCTTTTTCCTTCATTATTTGGTATAACAACGGGTTCATTCGCTTCCATTACAGACACGCAACTATTCGTTGTACCCAGATCAATTCCAATTATTTTACCCATGATATAGTTTCAGTTTAATAATTATTTTTTTCCTAAGTATCTTTTCAATGATTGTGCCATTGGATCAACCTGCCATCATTATGCAATAATGGCATATAGAATTGATTTTAGCATTAAACGATCATATGACAAAAAGACATAATGACAGTCGCAGAATGATTCAGCTTAACATTCCGGACAGAATAATATCTTTTTCACAGGGATCATCTGCAGCTTAAAGGAATGAAAACTGTCAAATGCCGCTCTTCCCTGTTGCGATTTATTTAAAATTCTTGTAGGTTTGCCAATAATTTTCTATAATAACAGGCTGAGATGGCAAAAGCAAAAATAGTAACTACCCATGTGTTGCAGGAGATGAAGCTTCATGGTGAGAAAATTGCCATGATAACAGCCTACGATTATTCTCTGGCCAGAATTATCGACTCAACCGATATTGATATTGTGCTGGTTGGAGATTCCGCCTCCAATGTAATGGCAGGTAACGAATCAACCCTTCCTATTACACTCGACCAGATGATATATCATGCAACTTCTGTGGTAAAGGCAATAAACAGGGCGCTGGTTGTGGTCGATATGCCATTTGGAACCTATCAGGGAAACTCAAAGGAGGCTCTGTGTTCAGCTATCAGGATCATGAAAGAGACGGGAGCCCATGCAGTAAAAATGGAAGGAGGCACCGAAATACTTGAATCAGTAAGCCGAATCTTGTCGGCCGGAATACCCGTGATGGGACATCTGGGACTAATGCCGCAATCAATCCATAAATACGGCACTTATGTTGTAAGGGCAACCGAT
>PWPZ01000039.1 GCA_003556985.1 Bacteroidota bacterium | reverse complement strand
TGTTTTACAAACTACAAGTGATTGCCTCCTGATTAACAAATGATTTTGATTTTGCTTTGCCCTGCAGTATGGATAACTGCTTCGTAATGTAGTTGGCTGCTTCGTTATTTAGATTGCTGCATAGCTGTTTTAGGATCGGATGGCTGCTTTATAATGCCGGATGGACCTTTTATAATTATGTAAAATTTTGTAAATTTATAACATTGCCGGCGCAGGGCTTTGTCCATGTGATAATTGAACCTTTGCCGGCAACAGTAATTATAAGTTTAAGACACATATGGCAAAAAGAGTACATTCAGCGTCTCACAAAGCAGAGCGGTTAATAGTTTATTCCCTGGTGATCATTATGGCCGTTATATTGGTTCTGGCGACCATTGAACTCGCCTATAATGTTGTAGTTGCAATTATCGCGCCCCCTTATCTGCTCCTTGATTTCGACCAGGTACTTGAGTTGTTTGGTGCATCCCTGCTGGTTCTTATAGGCATTGAACTCCTGGATACGATCAAAATATATTTCAAAAGGAATGTGGTTCATGTTGAAGTTGTTGTACTGGTTGCCATCATTGCTGTCGCCCGGAAAGTTATAGTACTTGAGCCTGGCGCATACGACGGGGTTACCCTGATTGGTATTGCAGCCATATTGATCGCCCTGGCGGTAAGCTATTACCTGATCAAAAGATTAGGAAGCGAAATGATCAATTTCCGGGATCTTCCCAAATCTTCACGGAAAATTATTGAGGATGATATTAAGGAAGCAAAGCAAAGCATAATTCCCGACAACGACACAAAGATTGACTTTTCAGATTCCCGCGAACAGGAGAAAGATTCCGGCGACAGCAATGATGACCTTAAAAGAGGTGATAAGGATAACAATTAAGAAAAAAGCCGCATCCTTAACCGGTAGCTGAAACCGGGACAAAAATCAAAGCCGCATCCTTAACCGGTTGCTGAAACCTGGACAAAAATCAAAGCCGCATCCATAACCGGTAGCTGAAACCGGGACAAAAATCAAAGCCGTATTCTTAATCGATAGCTGAAACCGGGACAAAAATCAAAGCCGTATTCTTAATCGATAGCTGAAACCGGAACCGGAAACCGGACCAAATGACTATTGTCATATTTTTTGCAGTTCTTCTTTTTTATTTTCGCCGCTGTTGTTCTCCGCATATTATATTCCATAAGCCTTTTTTATAAGAACAATTTGGAATTATTTTGTAAATTTGTCAGCGTTTTCGCTGAGAAAGAATCTTTATGGCGGATTATCAGTGATTTAGAGGAGATAAAAAAATCAGTGTTACATATTATTATTTAAAGAAAAATTTATTCATATGGAAAACAAACTTCAGGAATTAACCGAAAAGATCTATTCTGAAGGAATCGAGAAAGCCAATAAGGAAGCGGAAGAAATTATTTCCAAAGCCAGGGAGGATGCTGAAAAAAAGCACAGGGAGGCTGAAAAAGAGGCTGAGGCAATCATTGAAAAAGCTAAAAAAGAGGCGGAGGAACTCAAAAAAAATGTTCAATCTGAGGTGCAATTATCAGCCCGGCAGGCCATTAATACAATTAAGCAACAAATTACCGATCTTATAACTGCCAAATCAACCGGTAAGGAGATTAAGAAAGCTCTGGACGATAAGAATTTCATGCAGAAGATCATAGAGACAGCCATAAAAAACTGGGATCCCAAATCAGCCAAAGGCATCGATGTTGCTGTTTTACTTCCTGAAAAAGACCGGAAAGAACTTGAGAAGTATTTTTCAACCAAACAGAAGGCACTGCTGGAAGGGGGACTTGTACTGAATTTTGACGACAGCATTGAATCGGGATTTAAGATCGGCCCCAAAGACGGCAGCTTTATGATAAGTTTTACCGACCAGGATTTCGAAAGCTTTTTCAGGCACTATTTACGGCCCAGGACAACCGAGCTTCTTTATTCTGACAAGAAGTAACCTTCCAGAAAATGCCCCTGAAATCAGGGCAAAGAGCAGCTGTATACTTTTAATTTTGGAAGACACGGGGAGACCTGAATTTGTTTCGCAGATTGAAAAAGATTTCTTCACTTCCAAAAACCCTGATTCAATGTTATAAAAAAAGACTTAATCAGTAACCGTTAATAAATGTTTGAGAGAAATTATTACTACCTGGTTGCAGGATTGCCCGATATATTACTTGATCAGAAAAAACTTACCCTTAAACTGGAGGAATTCCGGGAGGAGATGAGAAATGATCTGCACCCTGATGATTACAGCCTGGTTGAGTTGCTGTTCCTTCCCGCCGATAACCGCAATCTTTTAAACCTGCTTCTTAAAACAAAAAAACCTTTTGACGACTCCGGAAGCTTTACTCCAGAAGAGCTGGAACAGGAGCTGAGAGATCCGGTTAATACTCCCTGGTACATGCAGGACTTTATTGTTGCCTTTAAAAACGGGGTTTCAATTATTGAAGAGATGTCATGGGAAGATCAGCTTACATGGCTCTTTTATGACTATGTTAAAAACTGCCGTAACCAGTTTTTGCAAGAGTGGTTTGAATTTGATATAAATCTTAAGAATATCGTAGCTGCTATTAATGTGCGCAACCATAAACTGGAAGGGGACCGGTATTTTATTGGCGACAACACCATAGTTCAGGCATTAAGGAAAAGTTCCCTGAAGGATTTTGGTCTCGGGAATGATTTTGAATACATGGAACAACTGGTAAATATCCAGGAAAATGCCAACCTGCTGGAACGGGAAAAGGCAATGGATATGATGAGATGGAACTTTATTGATGAGCAGAACACACTTAATTATTTCACCATCGAAGTGCTGCTGGGCTATCTGATAAAGCTGCAGATGGTACAGCGATGGATGGAAATGGATAAGGAGACAGGAATGCAGATGTTCAGGAAGCTGATAGAAGACCTGGAAGGAAGTTATGAATTTCCCGAGGAATTCACGATCCGTGATGCCCGCAAAACCCGTTAGAAATAGCCGTATGAGTGGTTATCTAAAAAATGTTGAATATTATCACCAAGCTGACTTAATTGATAGAATTTTAATTTGCTAGCTATAATAATTACGAATGGAACAAAAAAAATTAACTAAAGGTAAGGTGGCCGGCGTTATTGCCAATCTTGTTATGGTAGAAGTGGACGGTCCGGTTTCTCAAAACGAAATTTGCTATATCCGGCTGGAAAAGATCAAACTGATGGCAGAGGTCATCAAGTTTATTGGCAAACTGGCTTATATCCAGGTGTTCGAGAGCACCAGGGGGTTAAGTATTGGTACCGAAGTTGAGTTTACAAAGGGTATGCTCGAAGTCACCCTTGGTCCGGGTATTCTTTCCAGGAATTATGACGGATTGCAGCATGATCTTGATAAAATGGATGGGTTATTCCTGCAAAGGGGTGATTATACGTTTGCGCTTGACAATGATAAAAAATGGTCGTTCAAGCCCCTTGCTGCCAAAGGGGATTCAGTGGCTGCCGGTGACTGGCTGGGAGAGGTTGATGAAAACTTTCAGCCTCACAAGATTATGGTTCCCTTTAAGTTTGAAGGCAAATACACGGTGAAAAGTGTTGTTGCAGAAGGTGAGTATACCATAAACGATACAATCGCCGTATTGCTTGACAAAAATGATAAAGAAGTTCCCGTGACCATGGTCCAGAAATGGCCGGTCAAGGTACCCATTAAAGCTTTTAAAAATAAACCCCGACCTTTCAGACTTCTTGAAACAGGTGTAAGGACAATGGATACCCTTAATCCTATCGTTGAAGGTGGTACCGGGTTTATCCCGGGACCTTTTGGCAGTGGCAAGACAGTGTTGCAGCATGCCATATCAAAACAGGCTGAGGCCGATATAGTTGTTGTCGCTGCCTGTGGTGAAAGAGCCAACGAGGTAGTGGAGATATTTGCCGAGTTTCCCGAGATTGATGATCCCAGAACAGGGAGGAAGCTGATGGAAAGAACTACCATTATTGCAAACACCTCCAATATGCCCGTAGCTGCCAGGGAAGCGTCTGTATATACGGCCATGACCCTTTCAGAATATTATCGTGCAATGGGCCTGAAAGTATTACTTCTGGCCGACTCAACATCACGATGGGCACAGGCACTGAGGGAAATGTCCAACCGTATGGAAGAGCTGCCTGGTCCGGATGCCTTTCCGATGGACCTTCCTGCCATTATATCCAATTTCTACTCCAGGGCAGGCTTTGTATACCTGAATAACGGCAAGTCGGGATCAATCACCTTCATAGGTACGGTATCGCCGG
>PWPZ01000072.1 GCA_003556985.1 Bacteroidota bacterium | reverse complement strand
GCATGCTGGAAGGGGATTTCATTAATCCCCCCGAACCCAGGACTGAGCCAACGCCGATAGCATCAGGAACCTCAGGAACACCAGGAACTGCAGGAACAGAAGCCACATCAACCCGGGAATCATCTGACAATACGGGCATTGAAGGAGCCTCCCAAAACTCTGATGCTACTGAGACCTCTGAAAATTCAGAAACCCGGGGAACTGCTTCAAAAATGGAAAACGAACCGTCAACCAATTCGCAGGAACAATGAGCAGAAAGATCAACATATGGACAAACCTTGACTGGATTACCGTTCTGATCTACTTATTTTTGATGTTCGTGGGATGGCTGAGTATTTATTCGGCAGTATACGATGAAGCCCATCAGAGTATATTTGATACCTCCAAAAGCTACGGCAAACAGCTCATCTGGATTATTGCGGCAATAATTGTAGCTGCTGCTGTTGTGATGACTGACAGTAAGTTCTTTCCGTTTTTTGCATATCCGTTTTATGGGTTCAGTATTCTGCTCCTGCTATTGGTCCTGATTTTCGGTGTTGAGATCAACGGGCAAAAAGCCTGGTTCCAGTTTGCCGGACTGCAGATTCAGCCTGCTGAATTTGCCAAACTTGCCACCGCACTGGCAATGGCACGGTATCTCAGTGGTACAAAACAAAAAATCAATGATCCCAGGGCATTATTCAATATGGGAATAATAATTTTACTTCC
Source organism: Bacteroidota bacterium (assembly GCA_003556985.1). Taxonomy (GTDB): domain Bacteria; phylum Bacteroidota; class Bacteroidia; order Bacteroidales; family PUMT01; genus PXAP01. Next base: position 3,557 of record PWPZ01000072.1, on the reverse strand, counting down.
GGTTCTGCTCATCATGTTACAGCCTGATGCGGGATCTGCCGTGGTTTTTTTATCGTTGGTGCTGATTATGTTTCGGGAAGGCCTTAACGGTTATGTGGTTTTCTTTATGGGAGTATTTCTTGTTCTTTCCGTGCTGGCCCTTTTGATGACCGAAACGGGAATGGTGATACTCCTTGTTTCTATGGCGTTTATCACTCATCTGATCCTGGGAAAGAATGTAAAACTGTCACTCAAGGGTGGATTGCTGATGGGACTGACCGGTTTAACGGTTATGGGTATTTTCTACCTGCTGTCTCCCGAAACCGCCATTGATATCAAACTTATCGTCTCTGTTCTTGCAGGCAGTGTTATTCTGTTCATAGTGTCTTTGATATACAGGAAGAGATATGCACCCCTGTTGCTCGGATTCCTCGTAACCGCTATAATTTATACTTATTCGGTTGACTATGTATTTGAGAATATGCTTATGCCCCATCAGAAAAGCCGGATCAATATCGTACTCGGCATCGATGATGACCCGCAGGGGCAGAGTTATAATATAAACCAGTCCAAAATAGCCATTGGCAGCGGCGGACTGACGGGGAAGGGTTTCCTGCAGGGAACGCAGACCAAGTTTAATTTTGTGCCAGAGCAAAGCACCGACTTCATATTCTGTACCATTGGAGAGGAATTCGGTTTCGCGGGGTCTCTGACGATAATTTCCCTTTTTATTTTTCTTCTTATCCGACTTTTATTCCTGGCCGAACGGCAAAGGTCAGCCTTTGCCAGGATTTACGGTTATTCTCTGGTGGCCATTTTGTTTACCCATATTACCATCAATATCGGCATGACGATCGGGCTGGTACCTGTCATTGGAATTCCATTGCCGTTTATTAGCTACGGCGGATCTTCCCTGTGGGCTTTTACCATTATGCTGTTCATATTTCTCAGGCTGGATGCAAGCAGAACGCAGTACCTGAGTTAATGAAAAATTCATACATAGCTTGGGGAATGATACCCGGTTATTGGTATGGAATGCTTTTTCTCCACATATTCGATCATCTCCGGGAAAAAACAGAGGAAGTCGTCCCTGAAAAGATGATAGTTTTTTCTCAGCTCAGAAATTGCAAAATTTGTTTCGTTGGGCAAAGAGGTGCGTCGGGTCATCCTGCGAAGAACACCCTCAATACCTTCTATGCTGGTATACGATTCAAGCCAGTTGTTAATGACAAAAAAGGGAAGAAATGCTTTTATCTCATTGGGCAGTATGAAGTAATTACTGACCAGTATTTCATACATATTGATGACATACTGGGGCAATGGATGCTTGGAAAACATACTCCATTCGCTGGCAAGAAAATGATCATAAAAAATATCGACTATCACTCCGGAATAACGCCTGAATCGCCGTTTAAGGTGCATTTTGCTCCGTTGTACCACAGGATGCTGGTCAGTAAAGCTATCGATTTTCCGGTGCAGGACGATGCCTTTATGTACAAGGGGGGAATAATTTTGATAGTTTTTACCCTTGACATAGTCGCCGATAAAATTGCCTATTTTAATCTCATCGGAATCTCCTGATAAATATATGTGTGCAAGAAAATTCAATTTATCTGCAATTTATATAGCATATTATTTGGCTTAGCCTGAAACCACACACACTGAATGATAATTCGGCTACAGGTCAATATTACAATGGCTGCAAAATCATCACCAGCCCATTGATCATAATTACGAATAAAGATAAGGATAAAAGAATCAATATATGATCAGACCGGTATGTTTTAGAACGTATTTCTTTTTTATTCTGTTTTATTAACTGCTTTTTATTATTGCAGGTAAGATTATGAGATTAATTATATTTGCATAAAAGGATCAATAACTAAAAAATAATTTATGAACAGGCAAAAAGTCATAATAATCGGCGCGGCCGGAAGGGATTTCCATAATTTTAACACTTTTTACAGGGATAACGATCAATTTGAGGTGGTTGCTTTCACCGCTGCCCAGATCCCGGATATTTACGACAGGAGATACCCTTCTGAATTATCCGGAAACCTCTACCCCGAAGGTATCCCAATATACAATCAAAAAGATCTTCCCGCACTTATAAAAGACCTGCAAGCAGATCTATGTACTTTTTCATATTCCGACATTTCCTACCAGGAAGTTATGGAAGTCAGTGCAATAGTAAATGGCGCCGGAGCATCATTTAAGCTTCTGGGGCCTGCTCATACTCAACTGAAGAGCAAAAAGCCGGTAATTGCTGTTTGTGCGGTCAGGACAGGCTGCGGTAAAAGCCAGACATCCAGAAGGATTATCGAGATACTTATGGAGAGAGGCTTAAAGGTTGTTGCCATACGCCATCCCATGCCCTATGGCGACCTTGCAGCCCAGAAGGTCCAGCGTTATGCCGGCATAGATGACCTGAAAAAGCATAAATGCACCATCGAAGAAATGGAAGAATACGAACCTCATATAATCAGGGGCAACATCATTTATTCAGGTGTTGACTACCAGGCTATTCTGCTCGAGGCTGAAAAGGAAGCAGATGTGATCGTATGGGATGGCGGAAACAATGACTTTTCATTTTACCGTCCCGACCTTATGATCACCGTTACCGATCCTCACAGGGCAGGGCATGAACTTCACTATTATCCGGGTGAGGTTACCCTCCGGATGGCCGACATTGTTGTAATAAATAAAATTGACAGCGCATCTCCCGAAAATATTCAGAAGCTGCGGGAAAATATAGTAAAAAGAGCTCCTGGCGCAGCAGTTGTTGATGCCGCCTCACCGTTGAAAGTGGAGGATCCTGAAATAATAAAGAATAAACGGGTTTTGGTGGTGGAAGACGGACCCACCCTCACTCATGGCAATATGAAGATCGGGGCGGGAACATTGGCAGCCGGGAAATACGGGGCCAGCCAGCTGGTCGATCCAAGGCCTTACCTTGTGGGCAGGCTGGAAGAAACATTCCAAACATATCCCGGAATTGGAACCCTGCTTCCAGCCATGGGGTATGGTGAAGAACAGATAAGAGACCTCGAAGCAACTATCAATGCAACCGATTGTGACTCGGTGATAATTGCAACGCCGATTGACCTTGGAAGAATAATAAAAATAAACAAGCCTTCAACCACGGTTGGCTATGATCTGCAGGAAATAGGAAAACCTGACCTCGCAGATCTCCTGAATGGTTTTCTGGAAAAAAACGGAATTGGATAGGTCAACAATCTCTGATGATTTTCAGGCTCTGAAAAACCACTGCAGAAAGGGTAAAGACAGGCTTAATCATAAAAAAACCGGTTGGAAAACGGAATCGTCATAAAGACCACGGGGAGCTGGCATACCGTACTGGATGACAATAAAAATGTCATCCCCTGCAAGATAAAAGGCAAGCTCAGAACCCGCGGAATACGCAGTACCAACCCCGTAGCCGTGGGCGACAAGGTAAAATTTCTCCGGCTCGAACGGGAAAATACCGGTATTATAACCGATATTCTGGACCGGAAAAACTATATTATCAGGAAAGCATCAAAGCTGTCGAAAGAATCGCATGTTCTGGCTGCCAACCT
>PWPZ01000098.1 GCA_003556985.1 Bacteroidota bacterium | reverse complement strand
CGGTTCGGGCACTTTTGACGATGTTTTACAGGCCAATACCATGGTAAGGGGACTGGCTAACGGAAGGAATGTTTTCCGGTGGACCATCGACAATCAGGGCTGCACCAGCTTTGATGAGATAGAGGTAAGCTATGATTATATAGAGGCAGATGCGGGAAGGGATATTATTACATGCGAGAGCGAGATTATACTGAATGCAAATAATCCCGGTAACGGCGCCGGCCAATGGTCGATAAGGGGCGGATCAGGCTCAGCAGCGTTTGAAAGTCCCTCCAGCCCAAACACCAGCGTGACAAACCTGGATCAGGGCAACAACATATTGCGGTGGACGATCACCAGTAACAGATGTGTGTCGTGGGACGAGATCAGCGTCAGGAACAACAATCCGAGCAAGGCATATGCCGGGGCTGACCAGGAAATATGCACCAATTCGGTGCAGCTCCAGGCAAGGGATCCATTTATCGGCAACGGAACCTGGCATGTCATTAACGGATCGGGAGAATTTGAGCATGAAGAAATTCACAATACCATGGTCCGCAATATTTCAAGGGGTGCAAACACCTTCCGGTGGACAGTGGAAAATGAGGGCTGCACCTCCAGCGATGAGGTAGTGATAAGGAACAATCAGCCGCTGGCTCCTTTTGCAGGAGAAGAACAGGTACTATGTGAAGATTCGGCCCTTCTGGGAGCCAGTGAGCCAGAGCAGGGACAGGGTGTATGGAGTATAATCAAGGGTGCGGGAGTTATTGAAAATGCCTACAGCAACACTTCACTGGTAAACAGCCTGGCCCCGGGTGAGAACATTTTCAAATGGACAATCTCAAACGGACAATGCAGCGACTACAGTGAAGTGACCCTGATAAACAATAAACCAACAGTTGCATCGGCAGGGGCTGACAGGATCATATGCGATAACCATACCGTTCTTGAGGGCAACATACCACTCCAGGGTAGCGGCCAATGGAGTGTTATCAGCGGTTCGGGAACATTTTACGATCCCGGAAATTACAACACGCAGGTAAGCGGATTGTCGCGGGGCAGGAATATATTGCGGTGGACCATCACCCGGGAAAACTGCACCTCAACGAGCGATGTTATCATTCAAAATGACATGCCCGACATCCCCCATGCGGGTGCCGATATTGCTGTGTGCGGAAATTCGGCGCCGCTGAACGGTAATATGCCTGCAACAGGAAGCGGTCAATGGACCCTGGTCAGCGGAACGGGCAGCTTTGATGATCCTGAAAGATATAACACCACGGTCAGGGAACTGGGGCAGGGGACAAACATATTGCGGTGGACCATTACCAACAACAATTGCTCCCTGTCTGATCAGGTTGAGGTAAGAAATAATAGTACGGATGTTTATGCGGGCCCCGATCAGATAATATACACCAGCGGGACTAACCTTTCGGCCAACGTCCCCGCAAGGGGAACGGGCGTCTGGAGTCTTGATGCAGGCGGAGGGAAAATAGAATCACCCTCTTCTCACGAAACCATGGTAAGCGAACTGCATGAGGGTGCAAACACCTTTACCTGGTCGGTCGATATTGACGGTTGTATCTCATCGGATGACGTGAAGGTGACCTATTACCGTCAGGCAGCAGCCAGTTATACGGTCAGTGCAGCCGAAGGATGTCCGCCCCACGAGGTTAGGTTCACCAAAACAACCACCGAAGATTATCCGTTCCGGTGGGAGCTTGGCGAGGAAGGCATCACCTCTTTGGAAGAAAATCCTGTGCATACCTTCGAAGTACCCGGAAAATATATTTCACGGCTCTACGTAACCGGTCCCGATGGCAAGGACGTGGTAAGCGAAAGGGTAATTACGGTTCATGAGCCTCCTGTAGCGAGCTTTGAGCTGGCTCCCCTCGAGCTGTATATACCTGGAGGTGAGTTGAGGACATATAATTATTCTGTCAACAGCACCGACTATCTGTGGGACTTCGGTGATGGCAGCGGCTCAGAGGAAATGAACCCTGTCCACCAGTACGAGAAACCCGGCTCTTTTGATGTAAGCCTCAGGGTATGGTCGGCCGAAGGCTGTGCCGATTCATCATTCCATAATCAGCCTGTGAGTGTTATAAAAACCTCTACGGTCAAATTTCCATCGGCCTTTACGCCCAATCCTGCAGGGCCGGGCGGAGGAAGATACGACCGCAACGATTTCAGTAATCACGTCTTTTACCCGGTTATCATAAACGGCCATATCGATAAGTACAAGATGGAAATATATAACCGGTGGGGATTGCTTTTATTCGAAAGCAATGATATTGAAATAGGATGGGACGGTTATTACAACGGCAACCCGGCAGCAGAAGATGTTTACGTTTTCCGGGTGACAGGAATTCTAAACAACGGGGCAAAATTCACAGAAACGGGTGATTTTCTGCTTATGAGAAGAGAATGATGATAAACAGGATAATGATACTTTATGCGAATGCCCCGATGTAAAAAACATAAATTAATATGAGAACCTTATACACCATTATAGCATTACTTTTCTCCACATTGCCGGCACTCACACAGGATGCCCAGTTCTCCCAGTTCTATTCGGCCCCTCTGTACCTGGGCCCTTCAATGGCCGGATCGGCAAATGAAGGGAGGCTGGTAATGAACTACAGGGATCAGTGGCCAAGGCTTTCAGGACGGTTTGTCACCTATGCCGTTTCTTTCGATCAGTACGTGAAGCAGTATAACAGCGGTATCGGGTTGAGCTTTCTCCATGATAATGCCGGAAACAGCAAACTGACATCCACCAAGGCAGGAGTAAGCTATTCCTACCGCATCAAGGGAGGAAGGAATTTATTCATTCAGCCTGGCCTGGAGGCATATTATTTCCAGAGAAAGATCAATTTTGAAAACTTGACTTTCGCAGATCAGTTTTACGGCGATCAGTTGCTTCCTACAAGTATCCAGTCGCCCCCTGAGATGAACAGGGGACAGATGAACTTTGCCACGTCGGTGCTGGTATTTACCGAAAATATGTGGATGGGAGCCGGCATAAGCCATTTAATGCAGCTCAACTCAGTCCTCGCCGAAGACCCCGGTTATATGCCCCTGAAAATTAACGGTTTTGGTGGTATAAGATTCAGGATTCCCGGTCAGTACAGGAACAGGGATGATCAGTCGGTTTCCCTGGCCTGGCAGTTCAGGCACCAGGCATCTGTCAGCCAGCTGGACCTGGGGGCTTACTATTTCAAGGAACCTTTCAGGATAGGCCTCTGGTACAGGGGGCTTCCTTCAACCGGTGGACCGTGGAACCGTGATGCAATTGCAGTATCGGCAGGAATAAGCTTTGATCAATTTTATCTCAGCTACAGCTATGATATGACAATCTCAAGCATGCTGCAAACTACCGGAGGGGCGCATGAGATTGCGGTTCACTACCGGTTTGGGGAGCTTGTTTCCTCCATAAGGGGGGTAGGGCAGGTTCCTTGTCCGCGGTTTTAATCTCTCCGGCTTCAGACACTGATTTGTTCAATTGCAGTTTTATCCAATTTTTATTATGGATAAAATGAAATCAATGGCTTTCTTCAAACATTAATTTGATCGATTGCCAGTTTTATCCTGGCAATGGTTTCTTCCCGGCCCAGAAGCTCCATAATAACGAAAAGATCGGGGCCCCTGCTTTCACCAACCAGGGCAAGTCGCAGGGGAAGCATTGCGGCCCCGGCTCCCACGCCCTCTTTTTCAAGAAAGGATTTGATTTCCGCGCTCAGGTTTCCGGCCTCAAAAGGTTCGGTTTCTTCCAGCAGGGCGGCGATATTTTCAAGTAATGGCGGGGTGGATTCCTTCCATGCTTTCTTTATGACCTTCCTGTCGTACGACTCCGGTCTTTCAAAGAAGAAGGATGCCTGTTCCCAGATCTCATGCACAAATGCCGCCCTTTCCTTTACCAGCGAACAGATCCTCTCCAGCTTTTCCATATCGGCATCGTAGCCTTTCTCCTCTGCAATCTCCTTTAATTCTGCCGCCAGCCCGGAATCACTGGTAGCAATAAGATACTGGTGATTGAACCATTTTGCCTTTTCCGGGTCAAAACGTGCTCCTGAATGGTGAACCCTTTCAAGTGAAAAGGCTTCGATTAGTTCTTCGGTGGAGAATATTTCCTTATCGGTTCCGGGATTCCAACCCAGTAAAGCAAGAAGATTGAGAAATGCTTCGGGAAAATAACCGGCTTCCCGGTATCCAGTGGATATTTCACCGGTCGATGGATCTTTCCATTCCAGTGGAAACACGGGGAAACCAAGCTTATCACCATCCCTTT
>PWPZ01000038.1 GCA_003556985.1 Bacteroidota bacterium | reverse complement strand
TATCCGGTGTGTATACCGTTTTTTTATTGACCTCCGGCTTATGCCGGAAAAAGGTTTTCTCCGTTACACCTCCGGTTCCCGGGGCAGGGCCGTTTGGCGGCATCATCTTCTGCTGCCGCCTGTTCAGGGTATTAAGAAAATCGCGGGTAAAAATACTATTGAGACCTGTTATTTCCAAGCTCTTTATTATTTATTTAACAAGAATTAAAAAACTCATAAACAGACATATAGAGACGGCAGGCATATCTCAGTAAAGGTTTTCTTTTAAAATATCCAATATTCTTTTAATTTTGGCCCAACTTTTTACGATAATATGCAATATACCTTTATTGATTTTCTTGCACTTATTGGTGCTCTGGGTTTTTTCCTCTACGGAATGAAAATCATGAGCGAGGCACTCCAGAAGGTTGCCGGCGACAAACTGCGCAGCATACTCGCTGCAATGACCTCGAGCCGGATTAAAGGCATCTTCACGGGCTTCATGATTACCGCGCTGGTCCAGTCATCTACCGCTACCACAGTGATGCTGGTGAGTTTTGTCAACGCCGGACTGATTAATCTTATTCAGGCCATCGGGGTGGTGATGGGAGCAAACATCGGGACTACGGTAACTGCCTGGCTTATATCATTACTGGGGTTTAAATTCAGCATAAGCTATATATCCCTTCCCCTGATTGGAATAAGCTTCCCCTTTATGTTTTCCAGGTCCAAAAAGAAGAAATCCATAGCCGAGCTGCTGATCGGCTTTGCCATGGTCTTTCTGGGACTGGAGTTTTTAAAGGAATCGTTGCCCAATATCCAGGAACATCCCGAAATACTCAGGTTTCTGGCAGGCTACACTGAAATGGGCATCTGGTCTGTGCTGTTGTTTCTGGGCATCGGTACCCTTTTAACATTCATTATCCAGTCGTCAAGTGCCACCATGGCTCTGACACTTGTCATGACCAATAACGGATGGATCTCTTATGACATGGCCGCAGCCATGGTTCTGGGAGAAAATATCGGTACTACAATAACCGCCAATCTTGCGGCATCAATTGCAAATGTCTCTGCAAAAAGAACCGCCCGGGCCCATCTCATTTTCAACCTGGTCGGGGTGATCTGGGTCCTGCTTATCTTTAATGTTTTTCTGAGAATAATTGACCAATTCCTTACAGGAGCCGGACTGGCTTCTCCATTTGTCTCTGCTCAGGGCATACCCGTTGCCCTTTCGGTTTTCCATACAACTTTCAATGTGTTCAATGCATTGCTGCTGGTGGGATTTGCGCCGCTTATAGCCGTGCTGGTAACGCGGTTGGTTCCCCTGAAGGAAGAAGATGAAGAGGAGTTCAGGCTCAAATATATTAACACAGGGATTCTTTCCACTGCCGAGCTGTCGCTGTTCCAAGCCAAGAAGGAAATATCGGTTTATGCCCGGCGCAGCAAAAAGATGATGGATTATACCCGGTCTCTTTTCAATGCCCAGAAAGAGCCTGATGTGGATTTTTATTTTGCCAAAGTTGAAAAATATGAAGAGATAAGTGACAGGATGGAAGAAGAAATTGCCACTTATCTTACCAAGGTCTCAAGCGGGCACCTTAGCCCGTATGGCTCTCAGCGTCTGCAAACCATGTTGAAGCTGATCGATAATATTGAAAGCATCAGCGATTCCTGTCAGAATGTAGCCAGGGCAATATACCGGCAAAAACAAAAGAAAATATCATTCCCTGCCTCGCTGCGCGATAATGTAAACAAAATGCTCGATCTTGTGGACAAGGCACAGGACATAATGATTGATAACCTCGATGATGATTACCATAATGTCAAGGTTGATTCAGCAATTGATATGGAATACAAGATTAACCGTTTCCGCAACAAGCTGAAAAAGGAGCATATCAAGAAGCTAAAGGAGAAGGAGTATAAATACGATGCCGGAGTAATTTACAATGATATTATTTCACATTGCGAAAGAATGGGCGATCATATAGTGAATGTAACCGAGAGTATTATCGAGAAATTTGACTGATCTGCGGTAAGGATCACTTTAACGAGCCCTTCCGGTTGCGATTCCCGGTGCCGGAACAGATAAACTTCCGCCCCCTGCTTTTTCGATTATCTCATTTGTGGTTCTCGACTGGCGGGCTTTATTGTACTGCATTTACAGCTCCGTATGGATTACTTGTCCAGAGCATCTGCTCCCCCTACTATTTCGATTATCTCATTTGTGATGCTCGACTGGCGGGCTTTATTGTACTGCATTCGCAGCTCCTTTATAAGCTGATCAGCATTGTCGCTGGCCTTATGCATTGAAGTCATCCGGGCTCCGAATTCCGATGCGACCGATTCCAGCAAAACCTTGTAAAATTCCGTTTTTAGCACTTTGGGCATTAACCGTTCCACTACACCGGCCTTTGAGGGTTCAACTATGTAGGTATAGAGAGCCTCGTCAATTTCCTCCAGAGTGCAGAATTCGCTGGGTACGGGAAGAGGAAGGAATGTATCATGGGTAACGATCTGAACTGCCGCATTTTTGAACTGGTTGTAAATTATTTCGATCCTGTCATAAATGCCTTCGGTAAAGCTGTTCATGAGCGATTGTGAATAAGGAATGCTGCTGGCAAATGACAAATTTTCAAATATGTCGTGCGAAGTTTCCTTTACCGGAATCCCTTTGGATTTAAGATAGTCTTCTGCCTTCTTTCCTGCGCAATGGAAATCTACCATTCCTTTTTCATACAGACCCGGATAGTCTTTTTCAGCGACTTCCATGGCCTTTTTCGCAACATGGATGTTGAATGCCCCGCAAAGTCCCTTGTTTGAACCTATTACTACAATCAATACTTTGTTAATCTCCCGGTGTGCATAATACGGTGTTTCGATATTTGGCATGCACATCTGGCAGTGATCAAGTATATTGTGCAGTTTTCGGGCATATGGCCTCATCTGAATAATAGCATCCTGGGCCTTTCTAAGCCTGGCAGCCGATACCATTTTCATGGCATTGGTAATCTGTTTGGTTGATCCAACAGTACCTATCCGGGTTCGTATTTCTTTGAGATTAGCCATTTTGATATCCGGTTCCTGACCAGTTTACGGTTTTTTGACAACAAACCTGTCTATCACTTCTGCCGCCGATTGTTCAAGTTTTGTAACTATTTCATCATTCCATAATCCCTTTTTCAGCTCTTCAAGGAGTTCTTTCCTGGTACTTTCCAGGTGATTCATAAAATCTGTTTCAAAAGCCCTGACCTTTTCAAGGGGAATCCGATTCAACAGTCCCCTTGTGCCGCAGAAAATTATTGCGATCTGTTTTTCTACCGGTATCGGGGAATATTGTGGCTGCTTAAGAATTTCAACGTTCCTGGAGCCTTTGTTGATAACAGCCATAGTTGAGGGATCCAGATCGGAACCAAACTTGGCAAAAGCTTCCAGCTCCCTGAACTGAGCCTGATCAAGCTTAAGGGTGCCGGCTACCTTTTTCATTGAATTTATCTGGGCCTTTCCTCCTACCCGCGATACCGAGATACCTACATTGATGGCAGGTCTTATGCCGGCATGAAAAAGATTACTGTCAAGAAAAATCTGTCCGTCGGTTATGGAAATTACATTCGTTGGTATATAGGCCGAAACGTCACCTGCCTGGGTCTCGATAATGGGAAGGGCAGTAAGTGATCCGCCGCCTTTAACAATTGGTTTCAATACTTCCGGCAGATCGTTCATCCGGGCGGCTATTTCGTCCGACTGGATTATTTTGGCGGCCCTTTCCAAAAGGCGGGAATGAAGGTAAAAAACATCGCCGGGATAGGCTTCTCTTCCCGGGGGCCTTCGAAGCAGCAGCGAAACTTCCCTGTATGATACCGCCTGTTTGGAAAGATCATCAAAAATGATCAGGGCCGACCTTCCCGTATCGCGGAAGAACTCACCAATAGCTGCACCTGCAAAAGGAGCATAGAACTGGAGGGCTGCAGGATCGGAAGCGGTGGCGGCTACGATAACCGTGTATTTCATTGCCCCTTTCTCCTCGAGAATTCTTGATATCTGGGCTACTGTTGAGCCTTTTTGGCCAATAGCTACATAGATGCAAAAAACCGGATCTCCTTTATCATAATAAGATTTCTGGTTTATGATGGTATCTATGGCAATAGCAGTCTTACCGGTCTGCCTGTCGCCAATGATCAGTTCCCTTTGTCCCCTCCCGATGGGTATCATTGAATCAATAGCTTTTATACCAGTTTGCAGTGGTTCTGAAACCGGCTGCCTGTATATGACTCCCGGAGCCTTGCGTTCAAATGGCAGCTGATATAATTCACCGCTGATCCGTCCTTTCCCGTCAATCGGCGTACCCATGGTATTGATAACC
>PWPZ01000202.1 GCA_003556985.1 Bacteroidota bacterium | reverse complement strand
TTCCTTAACAAAACCAGCTATCAGTGAATGACTGAATTCTTCATTTACAATGGCATGGCCGAAGCTGCTGTCTGTCTTGATAAGCTGCCGGGTATCGGCAAAAACGGCCCTGCCGCAATACTGCTCCACCAGTGAAGTGAAAAGAAAGGCCGAACAAAGCTCACCATATGACAGCGCACGGTCGACCGTACGCAAGGAAACCTCGCCCAGGGCAATAATGCCGTTCAGCATCTCTTCCAGCTGGTTAAAATACAGTTTCAGTCCGAGCAGCACCTGGTTCTGGCGGCGCACTTCCAGATGGTTCCTTACAAGTCTGTAATGACGGTCTTCCAGGTCTCTTATTCCTGCAGCAATATCCTTGCCTGCCACTGCCTTGTCAATAAGATCGCTTATCAGGTTGGTAGCCCCTTCCAGAGCCGAACAGACAATAAGTATTTCTTCCTTCTTTTCCAGGTTTCCGGATATTAATTCCAGTAGCGTATTCAGAGCCCGGGGGTTACTTATGGAACTGCCACCGAATTTTAAAACTTTCTTCATAATACTGCAGCTATTTTTTTAATTGTGAATCATCATAAAAACGTTTACAGAAAGCTCAGGCAGAAACCCCGGCAATCATAACCATGCCCCATTTAATCAACAAATTCACAAAACCTGACTATCTGAGAAACCGGGATCCAACCCCCGGGTTAAAATATGCCGGTGGTGCCGGTAAGTTCACTGATATTTCATATTTTGCTTTTATCGATCCAGTCGGCCAGCAAATCGCCCACTTCAGAAGTTTTTGCCGGATTCATCGTATCAATATCCTCAGTCACTATGTCTGCCAGGAATGAAGCCTCCACAGCCTGTCTGATCAGCCAGGCCTCATTCTGTAAATTGAAAGCATATTCAAACATCAGTGCGGCAGATAAAACTGCGGCAAGGGGATTGGCAATATTTTTTCCTGCGGCCGAAGGATATGAACCGTGGATGGGTTCAAATACCGAAGTATGCATGCCGATAGAGGCAGAGGGAAGCAAACCGAGTGAGCCGGTTATCACACTCGCCTCATCGGTAAGAATGTCGCCGAACATATTTTCAGTTACCAGAACATCAAACCGTTTTGGCCACTGGATAATCTGCATGGCAGCATTGTCGACAAACATATACTCAACTTCGACTTCGGGATAGTTGGCCGATAGCTGCTGTACGGTTTCCCGCCAAAGCCTCGATGTTGCCAGAACGTTGGCCTTGTCGACCATGGTAAGCTTTTTTTTCCTTTTCATTGCAAAATCAAAAGCCAGCCGGCAGATACGCTCAATCTCATATTTATGGTAAACACATGTATCATATGCAGTGTTGCCGTCTTCCGAACGACCCTGGGGACGGCCGAAATAAATGCCGCCGGTAAGTTCCCTGATGGTTATAAAGTCTGCCCCTTCAACGAGTTCCTTTCGCAGGGGTGATTTATGCAGCAGTGAGGGGAAGGTCATTATTGGCCTTATATTGGCATAAAGGCCGAGTTTTTTCCTCATGGCAAGCAATCCCGTTTCGGGTCTTACCCGGGCTTTGGGATCGTTATCAAACCTGGGATGGCCGATTGCACCAAAAAGAACCGCATCGGATTCCATACACAGCCGGTGGGTATCTTCCGGGTAGGGATCGCCGGATTCATCTATGGCTGCGGCACCTACAAGTCCATGGGAATATTCGGGCTTATGTCCTTTTTTTCTGCATACCGCATCCACTACTTTAACTGCCTGATCAATAACTTCAGGACCAATCCCGTCGCCGGGCAGAACTGTGATTTTTAACTTCATTTTTTAAAATTATTAAATTGTTTTGTAACTGCCAATAATACAAGCCGGCAAACTTATGTGAAGGGTTCAGATCACTGCCGTCTATCCGTTCCCGCCGGGAGCCATTTCAGGTTTCTTTTTAAGTTCCTGTTTGGCTATTATATTAAGCATCTTCATCGTTGCCTTGATCGCCGCTTCAGTCTGGTCGGTATCCTGCCCCCTTGTCTTGTATTCCATCCCCTGGTAATCCCAGGTAACGGAAGTTTCTACCAGTGCATCAGTCTTTCCTCCGGGCGGAATGGTCACTATATAATCAACAAGCACCGGCCTGGGCCTTTTCAGGCGCTTGTATATCTTCCACATCGCCTTTGAAAATGCATCATACTGGCCGTCGCCGGCAGAGGTTTCATCATGAACCTGGTTGTCAATACAAACCTTTACGGAAGCAACGGGCTTCATTCCCCTGGTTGCGGAAAGGTGGTAATTGATAAGGTATATGTCCTGCCCGGCAGTTTCGCCTTTCAGTACGTCTGATATGATATAGGGTAGATCTTCGGTGGTGACGGTTTCCTTTTTATCACCCAGCTCAATGACCCTGCGGGTAACCTTGTCAACATCTTCCGGCGACAGGGAAATGCCCAGCTCCTCGAGGTTCTTTTTTATACTGGCTTTGCCCGAGGTTTTGCCAAGGGCATAACGTCTCATCCGGCCAAACCGTTCGGGAAGCAATTCATTAAAGTAAAGGTTTCCCTTATTATCACCATCGGCATGAACACCGCAGCACTGGGTAAATACAAATTCCCCGGTCAGGGGTTTATTGGCGGGTATCCTCAATCCGCTGAACAGCTCAACCATTTTGGATAACCGTGACAATTTAGATTCCACAAGTGTGTTTTCAATCTTCATATGATCATTTAACACACCGATCACGCTTGAAAGGGGAACATTTCCTGCCCTTTCACCCAGTCCGTTTACTGTGGTATGAAGCCCATGCACGCCGGCCTTCACCGAGGCCATAACATTGGCGGTGGCAAGATCGTAATCATTATGGGCATGAAAATCAAAATGGACACCCGGGTAGCGGGTAACGATCGAATGGCAGAATTCGTAGGTCTGATCAGGATTAAGTATCCCAAGGGTATCGGGCAGCATGATCCTTTTAACATTAACCTTGCTCAGATGATCGATGATCTGAAACACATATTCGGGCGAATGGAGCATTCCGTTGGACCAGTCCTCCAGATAAACATTTACGGTTATCCCTCTTTTTTCTGCCTCCTTCAGCACATTATCGATGTCGGCAAAGTGCTCATCGGGTGTTTTTCTCAACTGACCTTCCAGATGCTTCAGAGAGCCTTTGGTTAGCAGGTTTATCACCTTAGCTCCCGCCTCCACAACCCAGTCGAGCGACAGGGTGCCGTCAACAAAACTCAGAATTTCCACCCTGTCAAGGTAACCTTTCTGTTCCGCCCACCGGGTTATTTTTCTGACCGCCCGGAATTCTCCTTCCGATACTCTTGCAGATGCAACCTCAATCCTGTTCACCCTGATCTCATCAAGCAGCATCTGTGCCATGGCCAGTTTTTCGGAATCATTAAACGAAACCCCGGTGGTTTGTTCACCGTCTCTCAGGGTGGTATCCATTACTTCAACTCTTCTCATAATTCTTATTTTTTAATCTGCGTTAGAATATAAAACATTTCCGGCCCACAAACCGGCTCCGGTCAGTTTCCGGCCCCGGTTTGCACGGGAGACATGTCGTTTATATTTTCCCATTCTTTAATCCTGTCCCTCATGCTCAGCAGATAATCTATATCATCATAACCGTTCAGGAGGCATTTCTTTTTATAGGCGTTGATCTCAAATTCTTCTCCGGGTCCGTCAGGCAAAACTGAGATTTCCTGCTTTTCCAGATCAACCTTTACCTTCCGCGAAGGATCGTCTTCGGTCATTTCAAAAAGTTTTGCCAGAAAATCTTCAGAAACCTGTACGGTGAGCAAGCCATTATTCAGTGCATTATTTCTGAAAATATCGGCAAAGAAGCTCGACACCACAACCCTGAACCCGTAGTCTTTAATTGCCCAGGCTGCATGCTCCCGGCTGCTCCCGCTGCCAAAATTCTTTCCGGCCAAAAGCACCTGTCCCCCGTACCGCTGGTTGTTGAGAACAAAATCTTCCTTCGGACGGCCCGCATTGTCAAAGCGCCAGTCCCTGAAAAGATTTTCTCCGAAGCCTTCCCTGGTAGTTGCTTTCAGAAAACGGGCGGGTACAATCTGGTCGGTATCCACGTTCTCTATAGGAAGAGGAACACAGGTAGATATCAGTGTAATGAATTTTTCAATTGGCATATAATTGTTTTTTTTAGGTTTTACAAAAAAGTCCTCGGATCAGTCACCCGCCCTGTAACGGCAGCTGCGGCGGCAGTGAGGGGACTGGCCAGCATGGTACGGGCACCGGGTCCCTGCCGGCCTTCGAAATTCCTGTTGGAAGTAGAGACGGCATACTTACCTTCGGGTATCTTATCTTCATTCATGGCAAGGCAGGCCGAACATCCCGGCTGTCGCATT
>PWPZ01000186.1 GCA_003556985.1 Bacteroidota bacterium | reverse complement strand
GGCAATTTCCTGTAAATATTTATCAAGCGACGCGGTATCCCGGTTGGTAACCTGTTTGACTATTTTTAATTGTCTCATAGACTTAACCGATAGATGATGGGTGTAAATATACCCTATAATCCTTTAACGCCGCAAGAAAAAAAAGAGGAAAAACCTTAACGTTTATCTTCCCTCGGCAGCAGGGCTTTACGCGATAGTTTCAGCTTGCCTGTCTTTTTGTCTACGTCAAGCAATTTTACCTCTATCTCATCTCCTGCTTTAAATCCACCGTCTTCTACTTTTTCCAGCCTTCTCCACTCTATCTCACTGATATGGAGCAGACCTTCTTTGCCGGGAAGGATCTCTATGAACATTCCAAAGGGTACAACGCTTTTGACGGTTCCCTGGTAAACCTGTCCGATCTCCGGTACGGCAATGATGCCTTTGATCCGGTCTACCACATAATCGATGGAGTTCTTGTCTTCTGAAACAATGTCCACTACACCATAATCTCCGACTTCTTCAATGACAATGGTACTTCCACTTTCTTTCTGCAGTTCCTGGATGACTTTTCCTCCAGGGCCAATGATGGCACCGATAAACTCTTTGGGTACGGTGAGTTTGACAATGCGTGGAACATGAGATTTGTAATCAGTCCGGGGACCTGCGATGGTTTTTGCCATTTCCTGCAGAATATGCACCCTGCCCTCTTTTGCCTGGGCCAATGCTTCTTCCAGCACCTCGTAACGCAGTCCGTCGATTTTTATATCCATCTGACATGCGGTAATCCCATCGGTTGTCCCGGTCACTTTAAAGTCCATGTCACCAAGGTGATCTTCGTCACCTAATATATCCGACAATACCGAATACTTCCCTGTTTCCGGGTCGGCAATCATTCCCATGGCGATGCCTGATACGGGTTTGTTGATTTTGATACCGGCGTCCATTAATGCCATGGTGCCCGCACAGACGGTGGCCATGGAAGAGGAGCCGTTGGATTCAAGAATGTCAGATACCAAGCGGATGGTATAAGGGTTGTCATTGCCGTCGGGCAAAATAGGCCGAAGGGCACGCATAGCCAGGTTTCCGTGTCCGATCTCGCGACGGCTGGTGAAACGCATCATTTTTACCTCACCCGTGCAAAACGGCGGAAAATTGTAGTGGAGCAAAAATTTACTTTTCCCTTCAATAACGGCACCATCAATAGTTTGTTCATCCAGTTTGGTCCCCAGTGTAACGGTGGTCAGTGACTGTGTTTCCCCGCGGGTAAAAATGGCTGATCCATGAGCCGCAGGCAGGTAATCCACTTCTGTCCATATGGGGCGTATTTCATTCGGTTTGCGTCCGTCGATCCGTGTCTGCTTTTCCAGCACGAAATTGCGAATGGCGTTTTTCTGGATTTCTCCATAATAAGATTTGATGAGGCCGGCTTTTTCTTCCTGTATCTCTTCGGGAAGACTCTCTTTAAACGTGGTCAGCACTTCATCATAAGCATTCCTGCGCTCTTTTTTGTCAGTAATGATTTGTGCCGTGACATCATAGAGCTTTTGGTACAGTTCCTCATTCATGCGGGCGTGAAGTTCCTCATCTGTTTCAACCGGCGGATATTCACGCTTGGGTTGTGATTTGGATACTTCTTTGGCCAGGTCTATCTGGGCCTGACACTGAAGTTTGATGACTTCATGTCCTTTTTTGATGGCCTCGAGCATCTCCTGTTCAGAAACCTCTTGCATTTCACCTTCCACCATTACGATATTGTCCAGGGTACCGGCGATGATCATATTGATATCTGCCGATTCCAGCTCTGTAATGCCAGGATTTACGACAAATTCATTGCCGATGCGTGCGACCCTAACCTCTGAGATCGGGCCGTCAAAGGGGATGTCGGATACCGAGAGGGCTGCAGAAGCGGCCAGTCCTGCCAATGCATCCGGGAGTGTATCCTTCCCGGCTGATATCAGCGATATCAACACCTGGGTTTCTGCCTGGTAAAAGTCCGGGAACATGGGACGGAGCGCCCTGTCAACCAGGCGCGATATCAAAATTTCATGCTCTGAGGGCCGGGCTTCACGCTTGAAAAAGCCTCCCGGAAAACGTCCGGCAGCGGCATACTTTTCCTGGTAATCAACTGAGAGGGGGAGGAATGATTGTCCCTCTTTCACCTCTGATCTGGCAACCACTGTGGCCAGTAGCATGGTGTCACCCATGCGCACCACAACGGAGCCGTCGGCTTGTTTTGCAAGTTTTCCTGTTTCAAGGGTGATCACTTTTCCGTCACCCAGGTCAATTTTCTTCTGGATACCAATTTGTGTACTCATCTGATTTCTGTCTTTCTTCTTAAATATGGTTGTCAACTAGATGCTTATATAAAAAAACAGGCAATTTCGCAAATTGCCTGTTCTTTCTTGAAAGTCGATTATTTCCTGATGTTGAGTTTCTTGATAATCGCCCGGTAACGGTCAATCTCCGTGTTTTTTAGATAATTAAGGAGCTTGCGTCTTTTCCCGACGAGCAAAATCAACGATCTCCGGGTGTTGATGTCTTTTTTGTTTGCTTTTAAATGCTTGGTAAGGTGGTCGATACGGTGCGTGAATAGCGCAATCTGGCTTTCGGGAGACCCGGTATTTGTTTCTTCACCGCCATGCTCATTGAAAATATTCTTCTTGATTTCCGGACTTAAATACATGATTTTGAATGATTTATTTTTTGTTCGTTTTCTTATGTTTCTGCCTTAAGGCCTGCGAAATTACGAAGGTTTTTTTAGTTTAACAAATATTTTACCGAATATTCTTCCCCTTGCTTAAGTTTTCCCTTTCACTATCTCTCATTATTTCTATCATCAGATTTAGTCGCTCAACTTCCCTTTCCAAAAGGGCAATATATTTTTGCTGAGTACGAAATAAATGCAATGGATCTGTATTGGGTATTTTTTTATCTTCTGATGAATCGGTATCTGAATAAAAAATATTCGCTGTTTCCAAATGTAAGAAGCTCAGCAGGTTCACGCCGATTATTTCTGCCAGACGTTCTAGTTTTCCAATTCCCGGGTCAACTTCTCCGCGTTCTATCTTGCTATAGCCGCTTACTGTCATATTCAGTTCAGCAGCTACCTGATCCCGTGTATAGCCTTTTAATTCCCGGAGCCGTTTAATATTAAAATGTAACCCCTTTGTTTCCATAATTATGTCCTTGAAAGTTGTGAAGTTAAATGTTTTTTTTTAAAAATACAACATACAGTGCTGGTGATTGCAGGTTTTTTTATCGAACTTTATTCGCTTGATTAAGTGGTGCTTAATCCTGAATACTGCCTTTTTAACAGTCTGTAAAAAAGCCGGGTCATGAAAATTTTCATAGTGGATGATGATAATATCAGCCTGGACCTTATGGAGCTATACATCAAAGGATATACCAGTAACTGTGATTTATCCTTATTCTATAGCCCTTTGAGAGCCCTGGAATATTTGAAATCCCCAGCGGCGGTTTATCCTGATTTATTGATTACCAATCTTCAGATGCCCGGAATAAACGGCTTTGAGTTTATTGAACAAATCAATGATTTTTTTATAATGAGAGATGGCTCTGCAACTCCTTTCCGGATCATCTTACACACAAGTTACCTGGGGCCTGAGAGTATATGCTTATCCGCTGACCGAATCGCAGAGACTCCTTGTTTTTTGAGGCGGCTGCTTACCCCGGGAAACAAAAAAACCTGCAAGGAATTGCATATCGAGGCATGTGTGCCCAAGCCACTATGCTATTATAAAATGGTTTATTTATGCGAGGGTAACTTGTTTGCTGCCAACAAGAAGGTAAAGCAGGAGAAAAAACAGGTCAGGTAAGTGACCGTTTTCCCCGGTCTGTATTTTGTTGTTATATCAAAACATCCTGTAGTGAACAATATAATGGTAATGGGTTTATGACGTCAAAAACTATAGATGCACATGATGGCAGTACTGATGATACCTTTGACGTCATCCGGTATTTCAATGTGTTGATTATTCATAAGTGGAAGTTTTTCATTTTGTTATCTCTGGTGCTGCTGTTGAGTCTGGTTTATGGATTAAAACAGGAAGCTTTCTACAGGTCATCTTTTGAAATCTATTATAGCGAAGCCGCTCAGCAATTTGTTGAAGAGTCTGATGTGCCGGTTGTACGTCCATCTTTTGACAAGCATTACTGGCTTAGTGTGATGCGTTCCAGGGAGCTTGCCCGTCAAACCTTAATAAAATCAGGCCTGTCTTCTTTTCAGGAAGAAAGCAGGGTAAGCATAAGTGCGGAGATGGTTGAAGATACTGAATGGTGGTCCTCTCCAAGATATATTGTGACCATTGCAGCAAAGAATAATGAGGATATTCCGCGTATTTTCAGGGCCTAT
>PWPZ01000126.1 GCA_003556985.1 Bacteroidota bacterium | reverse complement strand
CTATTATTCTTCCGAGGCATCTCATGCCTTAACTCTCGATCCTCTTACCACAAAGGCGGAATTTGAAGTTACTCCGGTTGAGGGTGAAGCCCCCCTTGAGGTTGCCTTTAATTCTGACAAGTCGCTCAATGCGGTGGAGTATGAATGGATCTTTGACTTCCGTCCCAACGATCCCGAAGCTATGGAACCTGTCGATTTTACAGCCGATCCGGTATACACTTATTATATACCGGGAGAATATGAGGTCAGCCTTCGTACGGTCAACGGCCTTTGCGAGGATATTTTTACTTTACCAACGCCCGTCAGGGTGTTCCCTTCCGAGCTGGAAGTATCCAATGTCTTTTCTCCCGACGGCGACGGACAAAATGATGTTTACATGGTTCAGGGTGTTTCTTTGCGCGAGTTTCGTGCGGTGATATATAACCGCAACGGCAGGAAGATTTATGAATGGTCTGATCCGAAAGAAGGATGGGACGGACTTGCGGGTAGCGATAAAGCTGCATCTCCCGGTGTATATTTCTATACCATTACCGGGGTTGGCTGGGACGACAGGGAGTATGAATTTACCGGAGCACTTACCCTTTACCGCAACCGGTAATTTTTTCGCCTTTTTGATCATAATTCTATAACTTTGTTCAAAAACCACAAAAGGATGAAGTTATGGCTGAATATATCCAGGAGACTTTTAACGGTGAATTTTTATTCATTACCTATATTATAATTTCACTGCTGGTTTTTGTAATTCTGGCAGTCTGTATTTTCATACTCGGCAAGGCCATAACAAGATGGGTTAACGAGGATTCCCGGAACCTGTTTATCCGTCTTAAAAAGAAAATAAGGCTTCCATTGATATTGCTTCTTTTATTCCTTTCCTTCGTTATCCCCTCTTCCTTTTTCGACGACCATATCAGTCCCCTTGAACCCATGGGTGCCTTCATGTCGGCCATGGTGATTGTCTTTGTGAGCTGGATACTGATACAGGCGGTTTATCTGATCAAGCATTTCGTGCTGGGAAAATATGATATGGATGACGCCGATAATCTGAGGGCAAGAAAAATATATACGCAGTTCCGGGTGCTTGAAAACATTATTCTGTTCCTGATAATAGTAGTGGCTCTATCTCTTATCCTGATGTCGTTTGAAAGCATTCGACGAATCGGGATAAGCCTTATAGCCTCGGCCGGTGTTGCCGGTATCATAATCGGCTTTGCCGCCCAGAGGGCTATAGGCACCATACTGGCCGGCATCCAGATAGCCCTTAGTCAGCCGATCAGGCTCGATGATGTTGTGATCGTAGAGAATGAATGGGGCAGGATAGAGGAGATCAACCTGACATATATCGTAGTGGCGATATGGGACAAGCGGAGACTGGTGCTTCCCACTACTTATTTTATTGAGAATCCTTTCCAGAACTGGACCCGCAACACATCGGAAATTCTCGGGTCGGTTTTTATCTATGCCGACTATACCCTTCCTGTCGATGCGGTGAGGGAGGAGCTGGACAGGATACTCGAGGGAAATCAATTTTGGGACGGCAAGGTAAAAGTTGTCCAGGTTACCGATGCCACGGAAAGAACCGTTGAGATACGTGTGCTGGTAAGCGCTGCAGATTCGGGAACGGCCTGGAATCTTCGGGTGCATGTCAGGGAAAAAATGCTCTTTTTTCTCCAGAAAAATTATCCGCAGTGCCTGCCCAGGGCCAGGCTTGAAATCGCCGGCGATAAAAACAATTCGAAGGAGTCTGTTCATAATGGGTAATTGGATGAAAATAATTCGGCCTGATGGTCGATCTCATGCAATCATCCAGAGCTGAGTATACGAGAGTATATGAGAATAAACTTCATAAAGTGCTTATAAATCCTTAATTTTGCAGGTCTGTTTTGAAAATGGATGATTATGGACCAAGGAAAGAATTTGTTATTGTTCAAATATGGCGGTAACGCCATGACGGACCCGGAACTGCAGACTGAAATACTTAGGAACATCTGCCTTTTGAAGAAAAAGGGGCACAGCATAGTTATTGTTCATGGTGGAGGGCCCTTTATAAAAATCACTCTTGATGAGGCGGGAATTGAATCGGAATTTATTGACGGTCAGCGCAAGACCACTTCAGATGCAATGAAGTACGTTGAAATGGCCCTTAAGGGAAGGGTTAACGGAACCCTGGTTTCAATTATAAACGGGATGGGATATAAAGCGGTGGGACTTTCCGGAAAAGACGGGCAAATGGTACTGGCAGAAAAAAGACTGCATCAAAGGAATGAAAACGGAAAATCCACCACGGTTGATCTGGGCCAGGTTGGTGATGTGGTTAAAGTTGATCCTGCACTTATAGATCTTTTGCTGGATAATGATTATTTACCCGTACTCACGTGTATCGCATCCGACAGCAGCGGAACAGATTATAATATTAATGCTGATCTGTTTGCTGGTCATATAGCCGGAAATCTTTCGGCTCAGCAGTATGTTGTGCTGACCGATGTGGACGGGCTGA
Organism: Bacteroidota bacterium; assembly: GCA_003556985.1. Lineage (GTDB taxonomy): Bacteria > Bacteroidota > Bacteroidia > Bacteroidales > PUMT01 > PXAP01. The sequence goes on along the minus strand of PWPZ01000126.1, from coordinate 13,836 downwards.
TGCTTGATAAAGATGATCCCGGTTCGTTAATACGGGAAATAAAACTGTCAGAACTGGAAAAACTGAAAGATAAGGGTGTCATCCAGGGGGGAATGATCCCAAAGATAGATTCCTGCCGGACAGCCCTTGAAAAGGGAGCCGTATCTGCCCGGATTATCAACGGGACGGTCCCGGGGCAGATTGCAGAAATATTTGAAGGAAGAAATCCGGGAACAGTGATAATCAAGTAAACGGGTACAAAATCAGATGAGAGTGTCACCATAATCAATATTAACATGGAAAATACGCTTAACTATAAATATCAGGATCTTGACAGTCAGAATTATCTGCAAACATTCAACCGTTTTCCCATTACTATCAGCCATGGAAAAGGTTCAAGGGTATGGGATGTAGATGGCAATGAATATATTGATGTTATGGGCGGAATAGCAGTTAACAGCATTGGGCATTGTCATCCTGAAGTGGTAAAAGCCATCAGTGAACAGTCCGCCCGGCTGATGCACATTTCTAATTTCTACCTTAGCGAGCCCCAGGTCAAGCTTTCAGGAAAACTAAAAGCCATATCCGGTCTTGAGAGGGTGTTTCTAACCAACAGCGGTGCAGAATCTGTTGAAGGTGCCATGAAAATAGCCCGTAAATATGCTCATGGTAAAGGAAGGGGCGGAAATATCATTTCTTTTGAAAATTGTTTCCATGGCCGTACAATGGCAACTATTGCAGCAGGCAAAAAACAGATGCAGGAGGGTTTTGAACCTATACCCGGTGGTTTTATTCAGGTGCCTTTCAATGATATGGATGCTGTAAGAAAAGCGGCAACCAGTGATGATACGGCAGCCATCATTATCGAGCCCATCCAGGGTGAGGGAGGAGTAAATGTGGTGGATCAGAGGTTCCTGAACGAATTGAGAGATTTTTGCAATGATCGTGATATTGTCCTGATCTTTGATGAAATCCAGTGCGGTATGGGCCGTACCGGAAAAATGTTTGCAAAGGATCTTTACGGGATAATGCCCGATATTATGACCCTTGCCAAAGCGCTGGGAGGCGGTTTTCCTGTAGGCGCTATCCTTTCAAATGAGCAAGTGAGCTCTGCAATTAATTTCGGCGACCATGGTACCACTTTTGGAGGGAACCCCCTGGCCTGTGCTGCTTCACTGGCAACGATCAAGGTAATAGAATCGGAAAATCTGTTAAAACAGGCAGAGGAAAAGGGCAGGTGGCTGAGATCAAAAATTAAGGATCTCAATAATCCGCATCTTAAAGAAATACGTGGAAGGGGATTGATGATCGGAGTAGAGTTTGATATCGAGATGAGGGGACTGGTGGCAAAATTGCTGGAAAACGGGGTCCTTGCAAATACTACTTCCGGCAATGTATTACGCCTTCTTCCTGCATTGAACATTAGCTACAGTGATCTTGAAGAAGTTACAGGCATAATTGAGAAATCAATAAATAATCTAAATGAATAAAATAAAGGCAGGTATAATTGGTGCAACGGGTTATACCGGTTCAGAACTGGTCAGGTTGCTTACAAATCACCCCAATGTTGAAATCGAGTTTATAACCTCGGAATCCAGAACCGGAGAATTGCTTTCGGATGTACATCCCTTTCTTCAGGGAATAGCCGATATAAAGCTCGGTTCAATAAAGCAAATTGATCAGCATAATCCTGATGTGGTTTTTCTTGCATTGCCTCATGGTGTTTCAATGGATTTCGTTAAAGATTTCAGCGGTCATCCTTTCAAAATAATTGATCTTTCCGGAGATTTCAGGCTGAGTACCAAGGAAGTTTATGAACAATGGTATAATCTCAAACACATTTATCCTGAAGGAATATCACATGCCGTTTTCGGCTGTCCGGAACTTTTTTCTGACAGGATCAGGGACGCAAGGTTAATTGCCAATCCGGGCTGTTTTCCGGTTAGTGCCATACTTGGGATTGCACCACTGCTGACCGGCAATCTTGCAATCCCCGCTCCGGTAATCATCGACTCAAAAACAGGTGTGACAGGAGCAGGGATAACCGCGAAAGCGGTAAATCTCTATTCAAATGTCAATGATAATTTTAAAGCCTACGGGCTTAAAAAACACCGGCACACCATAGAGATTCAGGAAATCCTCAACCGGGTTTCAGGCAAGACAACCATCATTCAGTTTACTCCTCACCTTCTGCCCGTCGACCGCGGGATCTTTACCACGATCTATGCCCGGCCTGAAAAGGATATTAATGAAGATGAGCTAAGGGATTATTTTATTGAGTTCTATTCAGATCATCCTTTTGTCAGGATACGCCATCAGGCGCCTGCTATAAAGGACGTCAGGGGAACCAATTACTGTGACATATATCCTGTCTATGATGAACGTACCGGGATGATAGTAGTGTTAAGCACAATTGACAACCTGATTAAAGGCGCCTCAGGAGTGGCTATTCAGAACATGAATCTGATGTTCGGACTGGATGAGACCGCCGGACTTAATCTGGTGCCCTTAAACCCTTAATACTATAACCGTAAATAATTGCTTCACTCCCCAATTTAAATCAAATTTATTACAGAATGATTAAAAATTTAACCAGTGTAAGAGGAATAACCTGTTGGGGTGCACATACCGGAATAAAGTCGATGAGGCGTGACCTGGCGATAATCCACTCGTCGGTACCGGCAAGCGCTGCAGCAGTATTTACACAAAACCAGGTTGTTGCCGAGCCTTTGAAGCTGACAAGGAAACATATTGCCAACGGTATCGCACAGACCATAGTTGTCAATGCCGGAAATGCAAATGCCGCAACCGGCGAGCAGGGCAGAAAAGGTGCAGAAGCCATGGCCGAGACAACGGCCCGGGAGCTTGGTATAGATAAGGAACTTGTACTTGTTGCATCTACCGGCGTTATCGGAGAACCTTTCCCAACTGAAGAAATTTTAGCCGGCATTCGTCAAAACGTTAAAAATCTCACCAGTAAATCCAACGCCGGCAGCTTTGCTGCAAATGCTATCCTTACGACCGACACCTTTGCAAAGGAAGGGTTTGTCGAGTTCGAGGCTGACGGGCGGGTAATAAACATGGGTGCCATTGCCAAGGGTTCCGGTATGATACATCCCAATATGGCGACCATGCTTGCATTTGTTGTAACCGATATTGCCATAGAACCCGGCCTGCTGAAAAGAACAGTGCAAAAAGCCGTGGACAAATCTTTCAACATGATAACTGTTGACGGTGATACATCTACCAATGACATGGCCATTGTGCTGGCAAACGGTCAGGCAAAGAATGAGATCCTGAAGTCCGAAAAAGATGCTGATTTTGATGTTTTCCGGAACAATCTTGAAAAGATGATGCTGCATCTTGCACAGCAGATCGTTTCTGACGGGGAGGGAGCATCAAAATATATTGAATATGAAATAGTAAATGCCCCGGATGAGGATTACGCCAGAAAAATGATCAGGAAAATTTCAGACTCAACGCTGGTTAAGACTGCCATGTACGGCCGCGATCCGAACTGGGGCAGGATTATTAGCGCTGCAGGCAATGCCGGACTTCCTTACGATTACCATAAGACAGATCTGTATCTTGGTACCGAAATCAATCTGATCCAGGTTCTGGATAAGGGTGTTCCCGGAAAATATGACCGCAATTACCTTAAGAAACTGTTGCGGGAATCCCATTTAAACATAAAGCTTGACCTTAATGACGGCAAAGCCGGTGCCAAAGGCTGGGGGACAGACCTTACCACTGAATACGTCCTTTTTAATTCCGTTTACACTACCTGAGACCTGGATCTTCTGGTCAGAACTTTCGCCCGGTCTGAGCCGGATGATATTTTCGTTTGATTCAGGGACGGTCTGATTTACTCCCCGCTCCGGAAAAAAGAAAGGGTGCCTGCAAATTTTGAGGCACCCTCTATTATGAACCGTGACTGATGATTAAATCCCTAATGCTATTCCTCTTCCTGTTCTGCCTCGTAGGCCTTCAGCAGCTTATCCTGCAGGTCGCCCGGCACGGTTTCGTATTTGGTAAACTTCATGGTATAGGTGGCCCTGCCACTGGTAAGGGAACTTAATGCAGTTGAATATTTTGCCATTTCGGCAAGTGGCACTTTGGCCTTGATCTTCTCAAAGCCTTTTTCGCTGGACATCCCTTCGATCATTGCCCGGCGGCCCTGAAGGTCACTCATCACATCCCCCATTTTTTCAGAAGGAACCATTACCTCGACATCGTAGATCGGCTCAAGAATCCGGGGGCCGGCGTTTTTGAAAGCTTCCCTGAAGGCATTTCTGCCCGCGAGCTTAAAGGAGATCTCATTGGAATCAACCGGGTGCATCTTGCCGTCATAAACGGCAACTCTTATATCACGGGCATAGGAGCCGGTGAGTGGGCCTTCCTCCATTTTCTCCATTATGCCCTTGAGTATGGCGGGCATAAAACGGCCATCTATTGATCCACCTACTATACAATTATAATAAACCAGCATACCTCCCCATGGCAGTTTATGATCGTCCCTGCCTCTTACGGTTACGTTAACCTCCTTGCCGTTTATTTTGTACTTGGCGGGATCGGGCATGTCTTCCGAATATGGTTCGATTACCATATGAACTTCACCGAACTGGCCCGAGCCGCCCGACTGTTTCTTGTGACGGTAGGAGGCCTGGGCGGTTTTGGTAATAGTTTCCCGGTAAGGGATCTTTGGAGTTATGAATTCGGTCTCTATATTGAAAATATTGTCAAGATGCCATTTCAGAATGTTAAGGTGATATTCTCCCTGGCCATGAACAATGATCTGTTTCAGCTCCTTTGAATATTCAATGACTATGGTGGGGTCTTCCTCATGCATTCTTGAAAGGGCTTCGCCCAGCTTTTCCTCGTCCGATTCATTCACCGCCTTTATGGCCGTACGGTATTTGGGTTCCGGATAGACTATCGGATTAAATTCAAAGGACTGCCCGGGTTGTGTCAGGGTATGATTAACCTTGGTATTCTTGAGCTTTACACTGGCACCTATGTCGCCGGCAACCAGTTTTGAAACTTTATTCCGTGTCTTGCCTGCCACAACGAGCAACTGTGAAAATCTCTCCTTGGAGGAGGTGGTATTGTTTAAAAGATCCATACCCTCGGTAATTTCTCCCGACATCACCCTGAAAAAATTTATTTCCCCTATGTGCTGCTCCATGCTTGTTTTAAAGACAAATAAAGAGGCGGGGCCTTTCGGATCGCATTTGATCTCTTTTCCTTCGGCGGTAACGGCAGGCTCTGCATCCTGCGGACCCGGGGCGGCATCACAGATGAATTCCAGAACCCTGTCCACGCCCATATTTTTTTTGGCTGATACACAGAGCATTGGATGCATGTTTCTTGTTTTAACTCCAATTCTGATGCCCCTGAGCATCTCTTCCTCATCGAGGGTGCCTTTGTCGAAAAAGGTCTCCATAAGGCTTTCGTCATTTTCTGCCGCTGCTTCAATCAATTCATTTCTGAGTTCCTCCGCATGGTCTGCCTGGTCGGCCGGAATATCTGAAATCTGTGCTTTACCCCCGTCGGCAGGATACTTGTACATTTTCATCTTAACCACATCAATGAAGGAATCAAATGCCTCTCCGGTATTTACGGGATACTGGACCAGCACAGCCTTGCTGCCGTAACTTTGCTTCAGCGATTCAACCGCCTTTTCGAAATTGGATTTATCATGGTCCAGCTGGTTGATGACAATTATTACCGGCTTGTTATGCGATTCAAGGTGCCTGCCCTGAATTTCGGTTCCGATCTCCACGCCGTTCTGACCGTTAATAACCATTATAGCGGTATCGGAAGGGCGCAGGGCGGTAATCAATCCGCCGCTGAAATCGTCGAGCCCCGGGGTATCGATAATATTTATTTTCCTGTCTGCATATTCTGCATAGGTAACGGTGGCAAAAACCGAGTTTTCATTTTCATGCTCGATCTCGTTATAGTCGGAAATGGTGTTTTTACTTTCAATCGATCCTCTTCTTTCTACGACCCCTCCTTCAAAAAGCATGGCCTCCACCAGTGTGGTTTTACCTGATTTGGGATTCCCGCAAACCAATGTGTTTTTAATCTGATCCGTCTGGTAAGTTCTCATTTTATTGCTTGGTATTAATTAATTATTAATGATAAATGATCTGATATTTAAGACAATAGTTTGATGCTTTGTAGGTTGGGCTCAAAAGTAATAATTTTTAATCAGGATACCATAAAAACACTAATGACATTATTATAATATTTCCTTGGCAGAAGTAAATTTAAGCCTCAGGCTTAACCCTCATAAATACAGTAATATATAGACCAGGGAAGGCTGTTTTGAATGGAAGTGATTAATTTTTGCGGGAGTTTTTTGCGATCATATGTTGGAAGAAAGGACATTTTTATTATTTTTGCAGCTTTTTAACACAAACAGTCAGGTTGCAATAAGCAATCCTTTTATCACCATTGGTTTCCAAAAAGATTTAAGGGCTGCCGCCTGAATTTTTTCTCAGGCGCTTAATTATCCGGTTTTACAATCATATAATATTATATACGGGTGTTCGGTATGGTTGTTTAACGAGCTGGTATTTTTCACAAATAATATTGCCGGCGGGTGATAACCTGTATGCCAATGAATATACAGCAATCCTGATTGCCTGACTTCAAAGGTTTCAGAGAGGAAATTATTAATAAATTGTTGTTGTTTTTGCAAAAAAAAGTATACCTTTGCACACCCAATTCAATAAAGTGTAAGTAACTAATTGAAATAATTTTTATGCCTACAATTCAGCAGTTAGTAAAAAAGGGAAGAACAAAACTAATAGAAAAGAAAAAGGCTCCTGCTTTGGATGCCTGTCCCCAGAGGAGGGGTGTTTGTGTTCGTGTCTATACCACAACTCCAAAGAAGCCTAATTCTGCCATGAGGAAAGTGGCAAGGGTGAGACTGACAAACGGGAAAGAAGTAAACTCCTACATTCCGGGCGAGGGCCATAACCTGCAGGAACACTCCATCGTGCTTATCAGGGGAGGAAGGGTAAAAGACCTGCCGGGTGTAAGGTATCACCTTATACGGGGAGCCCTTGATACATCGGGAGTAGAGGGCCGGACCCAAAGACGGTCAAAATACGGAACCAAACGACCCAAGGTTAAAAAATAAAGTCAAACTCAGCAGAAGCATAAAATCAGATGAGAAAGTCGAAGCCAAAAAAACGAATATTACTGCCTGACCCCAAATATACCGATATAGAGGTTACCAGGTTTGTAAATAATATGATGTATCAGGGTAAAAAAAGTCTTGCATTCAATATTTTTTATAATGCCCTGGATATTGTTGAGCAAAAGACAAAAGATACGGGTAAAACCCCGCTTGAAATATGGAGGAAGGCGCTTGAGAACATTACACCCATGGTGGAGGTTAAAAGCCGCCGTGTTGGAGGTGCAACTTTTCAGGTACCCCAGGAAGTGCGTTCTGAAAGGAAAGTTTCGCTCAGCATGAAAAACCTTATAATGTTTGCACGGAAAAGGGCAGGCAAAACAATGGCCGACAAGCTTGGCGCTGAAATTGTTGCTGCCTATAATGAAGAAGGTGCTGCCTTCAAAAGAAAAGAGGATATGCACCGGATGGCCGAAGCAAATAAAGCTTTTGCCCATTTCCGGTTTTAATAATAAAGCATAAGAGAAAAGAAGAGGGATCGAGAAATCAGATGAGCAAGAGTCTTAAATACACAAGGAATATTGGTATCATGGCGCACATTGATGCCGGGAAAACAACAACTACCGAAAGGATATTGTTCTATACCGGTATTACTCACCGCATGGGTGAGGTGCATGATGGTGCTGCTACCATGGACTGGATGGTTCAGGAGCAGGAGAGAGGGATTACCATTACTTCCGCTGCAACTACGACTTTCTGGAAATCCGGTGGCGAGGAATTTAAAATAAACATTATTGATACTCCCGGTCACGTTGATTTTACCGTTGAGGTTGAACGTTCATTAAGGGTGCTGGATGGTGCCGTTGCAGTATTTTGTGCAGTAGGCGGCGTCGAGCCTCAATCTGAAACCGTATGGAGACAGGCAGATAAATATAAAGTGCCGCGTCTGGGATTTATCAATAAAATGGATCGCTCCGGCGCTGATTTTCTTTCGGTTATTTCGCAAATGCATGAAAGATTAAGGACTAACCCGGTTCCACTTCAGATTCCCATGGGAAGTGAGGAGAATTTCCGCGGGGTCATTGATCTTATTGAGATGAAGGCTATTACCTGGCCGGAGGAGCAACAGGGGGTCACATATGAAATGCAGGATATTCCTGAAGAAATGATCGGGGAAGCCAGGGAGTGGCGAAGCCGCCTTATTGAGTCGGTTGCCGATGCCGATGATACGGTTCTTGAGAAGTATCTTGAGGATCCCGGGTCGATAACCAATGAGGAACTGACTGCTGCAATAAGAAAGGCTACCATCCAGCTCCAGGTAATTCCGGTTATGTGCGGCTCAGCGTTTAAAAACAAGGGTATTCAGCGCCTGCTGGATGCCATTGTCTCATTTTTGCCCTCACCAATGGAAATCGACGCGGTAAAGGGAATCAATCCGCGCAATGATGAAATTGTTGAAAGAAAACCGGAGGCTTCTGAACCCATGGCTGCACTTGCCTTTAAGATAGCAACCGACCCCTATGTCGGCCGGCTTGCGTTTCTGCGGGTTTACAGCGGAAGAATAGATGCCGGGAGCCAGGTTCTCAATGTTCGCACCGGTAAAAAGGAAAGAATTACCAGGCTTTACCAGATGCACGCCAATAAACAGAATCCCAAGGATTTTATTGAGGCAGGTGATATCATTGCAGCAGTAGGGTTTAAGGATCTGAGAACGGGAGATACGTTATGTGAGGAGAAAAAACCCATTATTCTTGAATCAATCACTTTTCCCGAACCGGTTATCGGTGTTGCCATCGAGCCCAAAACTCAAAAGGATATCGACAAGCTCGGAATGGCACTGAACAAGCTTTCGGAAGAGGACCCGACCTTCAAGGTTAAGTTCGATGAGAGTTCGGGACAGACAATCATAAACGGAATGGGTGAGTTACACCTTGAAATTCTTGTGGACAGGCTTAAAAGGGAATTCAAGGTTGAATGCAACCAGGGAGCTCCCCAGGTAGCCTATAAGGAGGCTATAACCGGTAGTATACAGCACAGGGAAGTATTTAAAAAGCAATCCGGTGGCCGGGGTAAATTTGCAGATATTATTGTAAAAATATCACCCGCCGACCAGGGAGTATCGGGACTTCAGTTTATTGATGAGGTAAAGGGCGGCAACGTTCCCAAAGAATACATCCCTTCGGTAGAAAAAGGATTCAGGGAGGCTATGCACAACGGGGTTCTGGCTGGATTTCCCGTGGAGAACCTGAAAGTTGTGCTTATAGACGGATCTTTTCATTCTGTCGATTCCGACAGCCTTTCTTTTGAAATCGCTGCCAAGCAGGCATTCAGGCAGGCATTGCCAAAAACAAAGCCTGTGATGCTCGAACCCATAATGAAAGTTGAAGTTGTGACACCGGAAGAATATATGGGCGATGTTATCTCCGATTTTAATAAGCGCCGCGGTCATATAGAAAAAATGGAAGGTAAGGCGGGAGCCAGGATCATCAGGGCGAAAGTGCCGCTTGCAGAACAATTTGGCTATGTAACGGTACTTCGTACTTTGACATCGGGAAGAGCGACTTCCACCATGGAGTTCTCCCATTACGAAAAAGTAAGCGATGATATAGCAAGAAAAATACTAGAAAAAACAACAGGGCATAAAGAATCAGCTTAAATTTAAAACGATGAGTCAGAAAATCCGAATAAAATTAAAATCATACGATCATAACCTGGTGGATAAATCTACCGAGAAGATTGTTAAAACAGTTAAATCTACCGGTGCTGTAGTTAGCGGCCCAATTCCCCTGCCCACTCATAAAAGAATTTTCACGGTTTTGCGTTCCCCGTTTGTAAACAAAAAAGCAAGGGAACAGTTTGAACTGAGTTCATACAAGCGATTGCTTGATATATACAGCTCTACTCCCAAAACAATCGACGCACTTATGAAACTGGAGTTGCCGAGCGGAGTTGAAGTAGAAATTAAAGTGTAATTTTTTGTAAATCGAAAAGATAATGTCCGGATTAATTGGAAAAAAAATTGGAATGACCTCGGTTTTCAATGAGGAGGGAAAACACATACCATGTACCGTAATTGAAGCCGGTCCGTGCGTCGTTACCCAGATAAAGACCACGGAAAAGGAAGGGTATTCCTCGGTGCAGCTGGCTTTTGACGATATGAAGGAAAAATCCTGCAACAAGCCGTTACTCGGTCATTTTAAAAAGGCCAAAACCACACCCAAAAGGAAACTATTTGAATTCCATGATTTCAGAAAGGAAGTCAAGCTTGGCGATACCCTTACCGTAGATATGCTGAAAGATGATGTTTGGCTTGATATTACCGGAGTATCAAAAGGAAAAGGATTTCAGGGTGTTGTTAAAAGACATGGTTTTAGTGGTGTGGGACAGGCTACTCACGGGCAGCATAATCGTTTGCGTGCACCCGGATCAATTGGAAGCTCTTCATATCCCTCCCGGGTTTTTAAAGGAATGAGGATGGCCGGAAGAATGGGAGGTGATAATGTAATGATGATTTCTTTAAAAGTGGTAAAACTTATCCCCGAGAACAATCTTCTGATCGTTCAGGGAGCAGTACCAGGAGCTAAAGGTTCATATTTAATTATTCAGCAATAATGGAATTAGCAGTCTATAATTTAAAAGGAGAGGAAACCGGCAAGAATGTCAGCCTGAATGATGACGTTTATGGGATAGAACCCAATGATCATGCCATATATCTTGACGTAAAACAGCATCTTGCCAATTTACGCCAGGGTACCCATAAAACCAGGGAGCGTTCCGAGGTAGCCGGAAGTACCAAAAAAATAAAAAGGCAAAAAGGCACCGGAACCGCACGTGCCGGCGATATAAAGAGTCCGATATTCAGAGGCGGAGGTCGTGTTTTCGGGCCCAGGCCCCGCGATTACAGTTTTAAACTGAATAAAAAGCTTAAGAAGCTTGCAAGAAAATCTGCCCTGTCGTATAAAGTAAAGACTGAAAAGATTAGGATCGTTGAGGATTTTAATATTTCAACGCCCAAAACAAGTGAATATATTGACATTCTCAAAAATCTGAATATTAATGAGAAAAAGTCACTTTTGGTTTTAACCGAACAAAATAAAAACATATATTTGTCTTCCCGAAATTTACAGGGCGCTAAAGTTGTAACGGCCTCTGAGATAACCACATATGACATTATGAATGCTTCGGTTCTGTTGCTTGTTGAAAGCTCTGTAGATGTTTTGGATAATATGTTAAGCAATTAGAAATTTTAAATAACATGGATATTCTTATAAAGCCCATTATTACCGAGAAAATGACCGGACAGGGCGAAAAGCTTAACCGGTACGGATTTATTGTTCATAAAAATGCAAATAAGCTGCAGGTCAAAAAAGCCGTTGAGGAAATGTACGATGTTACTGTTGCTTCGGTAAATACTATTGTATATGGAGGGAAGGCGAAATCAAGGTATACAAAAACCGGAGTAATCAGCGGGAAAACCAACTCCTTTAAAAAGGCTATAGTTACTCTTGCCCAGGGAGATACGATTGATTTTTACAGCAGCGTGTAACATGCAGGATCTTTGGATCCGAATGACGGAATATGAATTAAAAGGAATACATACTTTTTAGTAAAACTTAAGATGGGAGTTAAAAAATTAAACCCGGTTACCCCGGGACAGCGACATAAGATAAAAAATACATTTGATACCCTGACCGCTGAAAAGCCGGAAAAGTCCTTGCTTGCCCCCATGAAAAAATCGGGTGGAAGGAACAATTCCGGAAAAATGACTATGAGATACATGGGAGGGGGGCATAAGCGCCGGTACCGGGTCATTGATTTCAAAAGAGACAAGGATGGCATCCCGGCAACTGTGAAGACGATCGAATATGATCCCAACCGTTCGGCACGTATTGCTCTTGTAGTATATTCCGACGGAGAAAAAAGATATATTATTGCTCCTGCAGGAATAAAGGTTGGGCAATCAATAAGCTCGGGAAAAGATGTAGCCCCCGAGATCGGCAACACGCTGTTTCTTTCTGATATTCCCCTGGGAACAATTATTCACAATATTGAGATGAAGCCCGGGCAGGGAGCAGCCATGGCGAGGAGTGCCGGATCATATGCGCAGCTGACATCCAGGGAGGGTAAATACGGAATAATTAAACTTCCTTCCGGTGAGATGAGAATGATCCTGGTTACCTGCAGGGCAACCATAGGAAGTGTTTCCAATGCTGACAATGCCCTCGAGGAGTCAGGAAAAGCAGGGAGAAGCAGGTGGCTTGGCCGCAGGCCAAGAGTAAGGGGTGTGGTAATGAATCCCGTTGATCATCCCATGGGTGGCGGCGAAGGGCGTGCTTCAGGCGGCCATCCCCGCTCAAGGAAAGGTCTTCCTGCGAAAGGCTTTAAAACCCGGACAAAGAAGAAAGGTTCCAATAAATATATTGTTGAGAAAAGAAAAAAATAATTTAGAAAAGACATTAATATGAGCCGCTCACTAAAAAAAGGCCCTTTTATTGACTATAAGCTTGATAAGCGGGTTTCGGATATGAACCGTTCCGGTAAAAAAACCGTCATAAAGACCTGGTCACGACGTTCCATGATATCGCCCGATTTTGTAGGCCATACGGTTGCCGTGCATAACGGAAACAAGTTTATACCGGTATATATTACCGAAAATATGGTTGGCCATAAGTTCGGGGAATTTTCTCCAACCCGTATGTTCAGGGGTCACGGCGGGAAAAAGAAATAAGTCAGACTTACGAAGGATATTTAATATAACAGTTAACAATGGGATCCAGAAAACAACAACGAGCTCAACAGATCAAAGAGGAAAAGAAAAACAAGGCATTTGCAGTTTTGCGCAATTGTCCAACCTCTCCGCGAAAAATGCGGCTGGTAGCAGATTTGGTAAGGGGTGAAGAGGTCAATAAAGCTCTTGACACTTTAAAGTTCAGTTCAAAAGAGGCGTCACGCAAAGTTGAGAAACTATTGCTGTCGGCCATTTCAAACTGGCAGAATAAGAACGAGGGAGTACGAATAGAAGACAGCCATCTTATTGTAAAGGAGATTTTTGTCGACCAGGCAAGGACTCTCAAAAGGTTAAGGCCGGCACCTCAGGGCAGGGCTCACCGCATAAGGAAGCGCTCAAACCATGTTACGCTGGTACTTGATAAAGTTGAACCGACAGAAATCACTACAAAATAAAAGTCAATGGGACAGAAAGTTAATCCGATAAGCAACAGACTGGGTATTATAAAAGGATGGGATTCCAACTGGTACGGTGGGGATGATTATTCCGGCAAATTAATAGAAGATCAGCAAATCAGAGAGTATTTAAGCGCCCGGCTTGCCAAAGCCAGTATTTCAAAGATTATAATCGAGAGAACTCTTAAGCTTATTACTGTTACCGTAAACACGGCCCGGCCTGGTATTATAATAGGAAAAGGCGGACAGGAAGTTGACAAGCTCAAGGAAGAGCTTAAGAAAATCACACAGAAAGATGTTCAGATAAATATTTTTGAAATAAAAAGACCAGAGCTGGACGCTACCATTGTTGCAAACAACCTGGCAAGACAGATTGAAGGAAAGATTTCATACCGGCGTGCCATAAAAATGGCCATTGCTTCCACCATGAGAATGGGTGCAGAGGGAATAAAAGTACAGATAAACGGAAGGCTTGGCGGTGCTGAAATGGCCAGGTCGGAAATGTACAAGGAAGGACGCACCCCGCT
>PWPZ01000006.1 GCA_003556985.1 Bacteroidota bacterium | reverse complement strand
AGGCCGCTAAAGCTTTATCGCGGGGCCATGGAATTTGATGAGCTGAGACTGAAAACAGAAAAAGCAGACGGCGGCAGACCCAGGGTGTTCCTTCTTACCTATGGAAACCCCGTTATGCGAAAGGCCAGGGCAGGATTTTCCTCGGGCTTTTTCGGATGCGCCGGTTTTGAAATAATCGACAGCAACGGGTTCAGCGACCCTGAATCAGGTGTTAAAGCCGCCCTGGAGGCTAATGCCTCAATTGTTGTGGTTTGCAGCTCTGACGAGGAATATCCACAGATAGTCCCATCAATAACCGGTGCACTGAAGAACAGGGCAATTACCGTTGTGGCCGGCTATCCCAAAGATAGTATTGAGATGCTTAAGGAGGCCGGAGTAAACCATTTTATCCATGTCAGATCCAATGTGCTTGAAACTCTAAAGCAGTTCCAGCAAGAACTTGGAATACAATAAATTATAGAATAATGCCCGATTATAAAAAGATCAATATAAATTCTGTAGATAAGAAAGCCGGCTATTCCGGCGGACCTGACGGGGACGGGTCAGTCCCCGGCGATTGGGTTACCACCGAGCAGATACCGGTAAAAGGTTTTTATACCGAAGAGGATCTGGAAGGGCTCGAACATCTTTCCTATGGGGCCGGCAAGCCTCCTTATCTCAGGGGGCCTTATTCCACAATGTATGTGATGAGGCCGTGGACCATCAGGCAGTATGCCGGTTTTTCAACCGCTGAGGAGTCAAACGCTTTCTATAAACGCAACCTTGCTGCAGGACAGAAAGGGTTGTCGATTGCCTTTGATCTTGCTACCCACCGGGGTTATGACTCTGACCATGAAAGGGTGGAGGGTGATGTGGGGAAGGCCGGGGTGGCTATTGACTCCATTCTTGATATGAAGATCCTTTTCGATGATATTCCGCTTGATAAGATGTCGGTTTCCATGACCATGAATGGTGCCGTGCTGCCGGTTATGGCCTTTTATATTGTTGCCGGACTCGAACAGGGGGCCAGGCTGGACCAGCTGACCGGCACCATACAAAATGATATACTCAAGGAGTTTATGGTCAGGAACACCTATATTTATCCCCCCGCGTTTTCAATGAGGATCATTGCCGACATTTTTGAGTATACTTCCAAAAATATGCCCTCCTTCAACTCTATAAGTATTTCAGGGTATCACATGCAGGAGGCCGGTGCCACGGCCGACCTGGAGCTGGCCTATACACTGGCCGACGGACTCGAATATCTGCGTACCGGGGTGAATGCCGGTATGGATATCGACTCGTTTGCTCCCCGCCTTTCTTTTTTCTGGGGCATAGGAATGAACCATTTTATGGAAATTGCCAAACTCAGGGCGGCAAGGATGCTTTGGGCGGAAATAGTAAAGAAATTCAACCCCCGAAACCCCAAATCGCTGGCATTGCGAACCCATTCGCAAACATCGGGATGGAGCCTTACCGAGCAGGATCCTTACAACAATGTGTCACGTACATGTGTTGAAGCCCTGGCCGCAGTGCTCGGACATACCCAGTCACTTCATACCAATGCCCTTGATGAGGCCATCGCCCTGCCTACCGATTTTTCTGCCCGCATTGCGCGCAATACCCAGATATACCTTCAGGAAGAAACCCTGGTTACCCGTTCGGTTGATCCATGGGGGGGCTCCTATTACCTGGAGAAGCTGACCCATGAGATTGCAAACAAAGCCCGTAAGCATATTGAAGAAATCGAAGAGCTGGGGGGAATGGCCAAAGCC
Organism: Bacteroidota bacterium; assembly: GCA_003556985.1. Taxonomy (GTDB): domain Bacteria; phylum Bacteroidota; class Bacteroidia; order Bacteroidales; family PUMT01; genus PXAP01. The sequence continues at coordinate 14,666 of PWPZ01000006.1, read as the reverse complement.
ATTGAAACGGGGGTGCCTAAAATGCGTATTGAAGAGGCCTCTGCCAGAAAGCAGGCCCGCATTGATTCGGGCCGTGACATAATTGTGGGAGTTAACAGGTACCGTCTCGATAAAGAGGATCCGCTTGAGATTCTCGATGTTGATAATACCGCTGTGCGGGAGGCACAGTTAAAAAGATTGAAAAAACTTAAGGCAGAGAGAAACCAGGAGGAGGTCGACAGGGCACTTGACGCCATTACCGAAGCATGCTGCAGCGGCAAAGGAAACCTGCTTGAGCTGTCGGTTGAAGCCGCCCGGAAAAGAGCCACCCTGGGAGAGATATCTCATGCCTGTGAAAAAATAGCAGGGAGGTATAAAGCTGTGATACGTTCAGTTTCAGGAGTATATTCTTCAGAATCGGGGGGTGATGATAACTTCGAGGAAGCCCGCCGTATGGTTGACGATTTCGCCCGCAGGGAAGGCCGCCAGCCCCGGATTATGGTCGCAAAAATGGGTCAGGACGGTCATGACCGGGGTGCCAAGGTTGTGGCATCCGGTTATGCCGATATAGGATTTGACGTTGACATCGGTCCCCTGTTCCAGACCCCGGCCGAAGCGGCAAAACAGGCTGTAGAGAACGATGTGCATGTGCTGGGGGTATCCAGCCTGGCAGCCGGACACAAAGTCCTCGTGCCAAAAGTTATCGGCGAGCTGAAAAAGCTGGGAAGGGAAGATATAATGGTTGTTGCAGGCGGGGTTATCCCGGCTCAGGATTATGATTTCCTTTATAAAGCCGGAGTGATGGCAATATTCGGACCGGGAACACCGGTGCCGGCGGCAGCGATTAAGATCCTCAAAGTGCTGCTCGATGCCGGCGAATAGAAAAACGGCCTCCACTGCCTGGTTATGGTAATACCTGCTCAAGATACCATAAATGTTCACTAATTAAACTAAAATGAACACTACAGAGGAATTAAGAGGATCGGGTGCCGGACAGGGATTCGGGGTAGCCGGATTTGTAATTGGCCTTATTGCCCTGATAATTTCTTTCATTCCCTGCCTGGGCATGTATGCAATTGTGCCGGGAGTGATAGCTCTTGTTTTCAGTGCGGTGGCATTTAACCAGGCGAGCAGGGCCAGTGCTTCCCGCGGACTGATTATTGCCGCTCTCGTTATTTCCATTCTTGCAACTTTCATTGCCTCATGGCAGCTGGTCATGATAAGACGGGCGACTACAGGTATCGGAAGGGTTGGGACCGAGGTCCGTGATGCCTTCAGGGATGATATTGGCGATGAGATAAGAGAGAAAGTGAGAAGGGCACTCGAGGAGATCCCTGACTTTGAAGAGCTGCCCCTGGAGGATACCATCGAATTCGATACCGAAGAGATGATCAAAGAGCTGGAAAGGCTTGAAAAGGAAAGGGAAAATGATGAAGGATCCCGAAATCCCTAAAAAAACAAATGGCGATTTACTTCTTCAGATGAATCATCCATGTACCAGGTCACACAAAAAGAAATGAATAAAGCATGGTTGCGCCACTTTCAATCACTCATGCTTTCCAGGCAAAGCCCTGCCCTGATATTGCCGCACCCAAAATCCATGATAAAAAAGTTTAACTAAAAAGATCTATCAAATGAGGCTTTTTTCCCTGCCTGTTTCCTCTTACCAGGCGATTAATATCGCGACCGGATTTCTGATATTTTTAGTTATGGCCTATTCATTTTTTTTTGGCCAGCCGGAAAGGGAGCACCCCATAGAATGCGTGCACGTTGCAATCCACGGCAATGAATGCCAAACCTGCGGGTTATCGCAGAGCTTTTCAAATATGGTCAGGGGGGATTATGATTCGGCCATTGAGTTCAACCGGAATGGTCCGCTTATTTTTGGCTTCTTCGTATCACAGTTGTTTTTGCGCGTTTTTGCAGGGATTGTACTTTACAGGGGGAAGCTGCTGAAGTTAAAGATTTCCCCGGAGATGGCGGTCTGGCCGGATGCTGTCATTTCGCTGACATTATTTGTAATATGCTTTCGGTTTCTTCTGCTATTCTGGTGACAGCTTTACCTGAGACGATAATATTGTGCCTCCCTGTTTTCCGATGGACAGCTTTACGTGAGCCGATGACTTTTCCTGTTCAGCCGGTTAACACCTCAGGGTTAGCCATGCTCCCGGCCTGTCCGAAAGTGCGGGAAACCAGAACCATGGAAATAACAAGTGTTAACGCTCCCGGGTTAGCCATGCTCCTGGCCTGTCCGGAGATTGCCGGATCAGCTCCGGGGGCAGTTAATTTCAGGAGTGAAAAAGGTCGTTAAGCTTAAAGGTATCATTTGCCCTTATTCCACCGGGAGTTTTATGAAGGGTGCAGCATTCGTGATACAGGTCGTGCTGGAAAAAAAGAATATAATCGTTGTTTACCGCTTCTTCCAGAAAGTTTTCTTTTTCGCTGAGAGTTTTAGTGGGTGCAATATCGTAGCTCATAATATAAGGCAGCGGTATATGGACAGTCGACGGAAACAGGTCGGCCGCAAAAACAATGGTGGTATCTTCTTTCCTTATAAAGGGGATGAGCTGTCCGGGAGTATGCCCGTTAAATAACCTGACCGACAATCCCGGAAAAAGTTCGGTGTCCTTTTCAATCAATCGCATTTGCCCGCTTTCTTCCATTGGAATAAGGTTTTCCCTCAGAAAGGCATCTTTTTCCCGACTGTTCGGATTCATCGCATTTTCCCATTGGGATTTGCTTACCAGGTAAGTTGCATTCGGGAAGGTAAGTTCATAACCCTCTCCCTGGTCCTTTGTCCTGACTCCCCCTCCGCAGTGGTCATAATGAAGGTGGGTTATCAGCATGTCGGTTATATCGGTGGTCTTGTATCCGTGCTCTTCAAGCGCTTTCTCTATGCCCTTGTTCTCATTGAGATGAAATCGACTCATGAACTTTTCATCCTGTTTGTTGCCAAAACCGTTATCGATAAGCACTTTCCGTTCTCCCGAATCTATCAGCAGACTTCGCAGCGCCCAGTTACAAAGGTTATTTTCATCGGCTGGATATTTTTTTTCCCACAATACCTTGGGAACTACTCCGAACATTGCCCCGCCGTCAATCTTGAAATTTGTAATATTTGCAGAATATAGCTTCATAACGTACAATTGGTTTTACAGCATTTTAATTATTTCTGTCAATATGCTGAACTACTAACAATATTAATGATTTTTGGTTGACCGCCCTGGCTGCTGTTACGACCTTTATCCGGGGACGGATGGTATTTTAGTTGCCTTCCATGCACAACAATTTACAAAATAATGTTACATTTCAAGACACTGGTGTTGCATTGATTCCTGACAAATAAAAATAATCCTTCATAATCAGTTGATTAACGACTGAAAAAATTATAATAATTATAAAATCGAAAAATCACATTATCCCTTGAAAGCATTATTTTTATTGACTTTAGAAGCGTTTGTAATTTAAGCAACGCAACAATAATGATTTCAAGACCAGAATTATCATTATTTTTGAAGGTTAAACCACAAGAATATTACCATTATAAACCCTCCACGAACCTTATATATATGCATATCCATTTTATTGCTATTGGTGGCAGTGCAATGCATAACCTGGCAATCGCCCTTAAAAGAAAAGGCTACCGGATAACCGGATCGGATGATGAGATTTTTGAACCTTCCAGGTCAAGGCTCAATAATTACGGACTCCTTCCTGAAAAAACCGGATGGTTTCCAAAAAAGCTTGATAGAAGCACAGATGCCGTTATTCTTGGAATGCATGCCCGTGCCGATAATCCCGAATTGAAAAGAGCCCGCGAACTGGACATAAGGATTTATTCCTACCCGGAATTTCTCTATGAGCATTCCAGGGAGAAAAAAAGAGTAGTTATTGGCGGAAGTCACGGAAAGACTACTATCACTGCAGTTTTGCTTCACATACTCAGGCATGCCGGGATTGATGCTGATTACATGGTGGGGGCGCAGCTGGATGGATTTGATGTAATGGTGAAGCTCAGCGATGAGGCGGGCCTGATGATCCTTGAGGGTGATGAATATCTTACATCTGTCCTTGATCCCCGGCCAAAATTCCATATTTACCGTCCGCATCTTGCTCTTTTAAGCGGTATTTCCTGGGATCACATAAATGTTTTTCCTACCTGGGAAAAGTACCGTAATGAATTCATTAAATTCATACGCCTCATTGAACCCGGGGGCAGCCTGATTTATTGCTCGGAGGATGAAGAAGTGGTAAAAGTGGTAAGTGAGGCCGGAAGTAAAATTAAAAAAACTTCCTACGGATTACCGGAATATAAAATTAAAAACGGTACCACGTGGCTTGCAAATGACCGGCAATTTGTTCCCCTTCAGGTATTTGGCAGGCATAATCTCGTAAATATCGAAGGTGCCAGGAAACTATGTCATGAACTTGGAGTGGGGAATGAAGATTTTTATGAAGCCATAGGCTCCTTCCCCGGTGCCTCAAACAGGCTGGAATTAATTGGCAGGAATGAAAATACGGTTATATACCGTGATTTTGCCCATTCTCCTTCCAAGCTTAAGGCTACGGTAGAAGCTGTCAGGGAACAGTTTCCCGAAAGGCGGCTCACGGCATGCATGGAACTTCATACTTTTTCAAGCCTCAGCGGTCATTTTCTGGAGCATTATCAGGGAACCCTTGACAGTGCAAGCACTCCCATTGTATATTTCAACCCTCATACCATTGAATTAAAGCGCCTGCCGGCACTGAGTTCCGAACAGGTAAGAAAGGCATTTGGCAATCCGGATCTTATGGTGTATACCGATTCCAATAAACTTTCGGATGATCTGGAGAAAATGGATTGGAGTGGAAGAAATCTTCTTATGATGAGCTCCGGGAATTTCAACAACCTAAAACTGACTGAACTTACCGGGAAGATTACCGGCAGCCGTTCATTAAATGGCTGATGACAGTAATCAGCACTAACATTGCTTATAATGAGAGCATTTCAATAAGGCAACCATTCATTGAATGGTTAAAATTGTGTGAGGAGTGCGGTGATGAAGATAGTCAATTAGCCGTTCACCATAAATACTACAAAGGTGCTGAGCCTTTTAAAAAACCAGTTTTTCGGTGTTTATGATATCACCTTTGGAATTCTTTTCTTTTACAAGGTAAAAGCCTTCAGGCAACTTCAGGTTCCTGACCTTTTCCCTGTCATTGAAAATGTATACAAACTCACCGTGGATATTAAATATTTCAATTCGGACTTTTTCAGGAGTACCGGCATGTTTTTTACTCCGGTAATTACCGGAGGGCAATTCTTCCAATGAAAACCTGCCCGAAGGGGGATAAGTAAATCTCAATATTTTCATACGCTCTCAATTTTGTAACACCTCCTCACTCTGTTATCCCGTTGCAGAGCAATTCGCATCAATGATTACCAATAAAATTCCGGGTATTTTTAAGGCTTTCAGGGGGGGTGCAGCTTGCTGGGTTTTGTTTCGTCAACGCCCGTTGCTAACCCGGCTTTTCTAAAGCCATAATTGTGTTCCCGGGATGTAAAGATATGAATCATATTGCTAGAAATGGCAGGCATTTATTTACCGAGCTGATTTGTAAATAAACGCAATAAAATTGAACTTAAACGTAATAAAGGAATTTATGAGTTTTATCAAACGCGCCGGGTAAGGCGTTTCAGAAATTCATCGCTCCTGCGGTGCGCAACTTCAAGCTCCTCACCGTTCTGTAAAATAATAAAGCCTTCTGCTTTTTTAAAGGTCTGAACGTAATTAAGATTTACGAGATAAGATTTATGTATTCTGAAAAAAAGGTCGGCCGGAAGAATTTCCTCCATCTGCTTAAGTGTTCGTGAAACCAGGTAAGCGAAATCTCCTCTCATATAGACCTTGCAGTATGATTCCTGGGCCTTGCAATAGACAATATTTGGTATTTTCTCCATCTGGTAGCCGGTCCTTGTCGGGAGGGCTATGCTGTTAAATATGCTGGTGTTGGACTGGGTGTTGCTCCTAAGGGTGTTCACTCTGGCCTGGTTGCTTCCGGGCGATACACCAAGTTTCTCATATCGGTCCATCAGAGAGACCAGATCTTCAAGATTTACTGGCTTTACCAGAAAATCAAATGCGGCCACTTTTATTGCCTCTATGGCATAATCTTCGTGTGCTGTACAGAAAACTACCTGGAAAGGGATGCTCTCAAAATGTTCAAACAGGCAAAATCCGTTTTGGCCCGGCATTTCAATATCGAGAAATACAATATCGGGATGATGTTTTTTAATGGCAGCTACTCCTTCTGAAACTGACGAAACTATTTCCAAAACTTTCAGTCTCCCACTCAATGATGTCTTTATCATTTGCCGGAGTGTCAGACTTATATATTTTTCATCATCAATAATTATGCATGATGTCATAGCAAACTAATTTGAAGGCAATATATAATAAAAAATGTAAATTTGCATCTATATTTTAAATTTCATGGATATATCTTCTCTTTTTGAAATTTTCCTTCAAAATATTCTCAACACTTCTTTACTTGAAATAGCGGCTGTTACCTTTGGAATGGCGAGTGTCTGGTTTGCCAAAAAAGAAAATATTCTGGTATATCCAACGGGTATAATAAGCGTTCTTATATATGTCTATATATGTTTTTATGCAAAATTATATGCCGACATGGGTATAAACTTTTTCTACTTTATCATGAGTGTTTACGGATGGTATATGTGGACCCGGAACGACAATGCAGCAGAGATAAATGATAAAGCAGGAAACACGATTGATAAGGCTGTAAAGACTCTGGAAATTTCCCGGTCCGGAATACGCGGGCACATATTCAACATCCTGGCGGCCGCAATCATGTTTTTGATATTGAGCTATATTTTGCAAAATTATACCGACAGTGATGTACCTTTGTGGGATTCATTCACCACGGCCGTTTTTATAGTTGGCATGTGGATGATGGCCAGGAAAAAGATTGAACACTGGATTGTCTGGATGATCGGAAATTCCGTATCCATTCCATTGTATTTCTACAAAGAGCTGGTATTTACCAGCTTTCAGTACCTGATTTTTCTTATTCTTGCAATTCTGGGTTATATTGAATGGGAAAAAAAATTAAAGGCAAAAGATTTGAAAATCAAAGATTTAAGAAATAAAGGGAATAGAAGAGTAGAAGAGTAGAAGAGTAGAAGAAAAAAGGGAATAGAATTGAAGTAAAAAGACAAATCATTGATTTGGGGAGGTTTGAAAATAATAAGGATTACTTGTAAAAGGATTGAAGGCAGAAGAACTGGTGATAGAAGAATTGCGGCAGAAGGATTGAATGCAGAAGAACTGGTGATACAAGAATTACGGCAGAGGATTGAAGGGTGAATAATCATTTTATAAATAATGGGGGCTTGATTACAACTATTTTAAACATAAAGAACATATTACGCTCGGCGAGTTTTAAAGCTGCCCCGGTCACTCTTGTTTTAATGGCCAGTGTTTTTGTCTTCTTAACAGGGGCTTGCCGTGAAGAATGCGGATTTGTACCCCGTTCGCTGGCCATAGCAGATTTTTACACTGTTATTAACGGGACCGGTATTAACGCACCGGTCGACAGTCTCTCGGTGCGGGGCCTTGGCCGGGAAGACAGTCTGCTGTATGCCGCGGTAAATAATACCAGGACCATTTCCCTGCCTATGAATGGGCTCGCTTCTGAATCAGGATTTATAATTGACTTTGACCAGGGTACCGATACCATATGGTTTTCTTACGAAGTGGTGCCGTTTTTTCTATCTCCTGAATGCGGTTTTATATTCGAATTTGATTTGCAGGAGATTAGTCACACCAGGAACCTGATTGATTCGGTGATCATAGTAACCAGTAGAATTACCACATTGGATGAAACGAATATTCTTATATATAATTAGTCTGCTGGCAATTTTCCTGATTCTTCCGGTAAAAGCCCAGGAAAGTCCGGATGCCGGTGAAGATATGCCGCCTCCTGAAGTGGTTCTCGACCCGGGATTAAGAATCGGATTAAACCTGGTCAGGCCGCTGATGGTATTTCCTTTACCTTCAAGGTTCGGGATCGAATCTGTATTAGATTATAACATCAGTCCCGAATATTTTGTCGTTGCTGAAGCCGGTGTTTCCCGGCGTAGCCTGAACGAACCAAGTTATAAACTGATTGAAAGGGGAGCCTTTATGCGAATCGGGGCAGACAGGAATTTATATAATCATTATAATGATGTTATAGCAATTGGTGCCCGCCTGGGTTTCTCCCTGTACGAGAGGGGTGCCCCCCGAATATTTGGCGAGGATCCTTACTGGGGCTCCATTACGGGATCACTTCCGCCGTCGGTTTTCTTCAGGCAATGGGCAGAAGTTGTGCTGGTGCTTAAAACCGAAATATTTACAAATATTTTACTGGGATGGAACATGAGAGGCAAGCTTCTTTTACCGGGCAGGGATGACAGCCATATGGCCGAATTTTACATTCCGGGTTTCGGCGAATCCTCGGTAAATGCTACGGCCGGGTTTGATTTTTACATTTACTACCGTATTCCGTTATAATTTCAAGATAAATTTGTTCAAATTTTTGCAGAAAATAAAAATCTTTTATCTTTGCAAATCCAAATTAGAAATACGGTCCGTTCGTCTAGGGGTTAGGACGCCAGGTTTTCATCCTGGTAACAGGGGTTCGATTCCCCTACGGACTGCTAAAATTTATCAATAATAAGTTATCAGAATGGCAAATCACGCGTCAGCAGCGAAAAGGGCAAGACAAAGCGAGAAAAAAAGAGTGGAGAATAAATATTATGCGAAAACTGCCCGTAGCGCGGTCAGAAAGTTACGAGCTACCACTGAAAAGGAACAGGCTGCAGGGATGTTACCTCAGGTTACATCTATGCTTGACAAGCTTGTCAAAAAAAATGTGATACACAAGAATAAGGCGTCAAATCTTAAATCGGGCCTGCATAAGCATGTGAAGGACCTTTAAGCATCTTATTTTTAAAAGACGGTATTTGGCCGCATTCATAGTATGAATGCGGCTTTTTCATTTTCCGGCGGAAGCCTCACTGTCAGTCCCGCCAGCTCGTTATTATTGTATGCGGCTTTTCCATTTTCCGGCGGAATGAATGACCCGGCCTGGCCGCTATAAGTTAATTATTGCTTTCCGGATTTTTTATCACAAGACCTCCAGAAAAAACTTTTTGCCAGCATCAGGCCCCTGTCAGGTTTTTTTTCTTAACTTGTATATACAATTCATTAACTTGTATTATGGAAGAAATAAAAAAATTAAGCATCAAGCAATGGGCCAAAGATGACCGTCCGCGTGAAAGGCTGCTTGCCGGAGGCTGTTCTTCACTGAGTGATGCAGAGTTACTGGCCATTCTGATAGGTTCAGGAAACAGGAAAGAAACCGCTGTTGAACTTTCCAGACGCATTCTTGGGACTTATGAGAACAGCCTCAACCGGCTTGGCAAGCAAACTGTCAGGGAAATCATGCAATTCCGTGGTATTGGCGAGGCCAAAGCAGTTACAATTGCCGCAGCACTTGAGCTCGGTCGCCGCCGGAAAGAAGAAGACGTAACTGAGAAACCCTGTATCCACTCCAGCCGGGATGTCTATACGATTATGCAGCCTATTATGGGTGACCTTATGCATGAGGAATTCTGGATACTTTTACTGAACAGGTCGAACCGGCTCATTGAAGTTCTCCGTACCAGTCAGGGCGGCATCTCCGGGACGGTTACCGATATAAGGATGATTCTTAAAAATGCCATTATGCATTCTGCCTCCTCAATGGTATTATGTCATAATCATCCCTCCGGAAACCTCAAGCCCAGCAAGGCGGACTCGGAAATAACCAAAAAAATGGCAGAGGCTGCCAGATTGATGGATGTCAAAGTACTTGATCACATTATCATGGCCGACCGGAATTATTTTAGTTTTGCAGATGAGGGTTTGATGTAATATTGCCTGCCAACCGGTCTTCCCTGTTTTTGAATAAATTAAAAATCAGTTATCTTTAACATAATAAAAAAATCTATTATGCTGGTTGAACTTGGCAAAGACAATTCAATTCTGAGTCAGTTTATTGCTGAAATACGGGATGAGAATATTCAGCTTGACCGACTGCGCTTTCGCCGGAATCTTGAACGTATTGGTGAAATATTTGCTTATGAAATAAGCAAGCAACTAAAATATAAGGAGAAGGAAATTCAGACACCCCTGGGAATTGCATGCATGAACCTTCCTGAAAATATGCCGGTACTGGCTACGGTGCTAAGGGCCGGACTGCCCTTTCAGCAGGGCTTCCTCAATTATTTCGACCATGCCGGCAATGCCTTTATTGCAGCTTACAGGAAATATCATAAGGACGGTACATTCGATATAAACTTTGAACATATGGCTTCTCCCCGTCTTGACGGTAAAATATTAATAATCACCGATCCTTTGCTTGCTTCCGGTGCTTCACTGGTTCTGGCATACAAGTCCCTGCTTTCAAAAGGCAAACCTTCGCATACCCATATAGTTTCAATAATATCGAGCCGGGAAGGGGTTGCGTATCTCAAAAAACATTTGCCCTCGAGAAATATTACGATATGGACAGGTGCCGTTGATGATGAGCTAACGGTCAGGGGTTATATAGTGCCCGGCCTTGGCGATGCCGGTGATCTTGCCTACGGGTCAAAATCCTGACCACCCTGATTTCATTTTTCTCCCTGATTGCATACAAAAAGCATTTCCATTCTGAATGTTACCCTGAAGGCAAGGCTGATGGGCGGGCTTTAAATCATTAGAGGGGCTCCTCAATTTTCTTTACCATCAGGTTATCGTTGCATTCTTCATAAAGCTCCCTGATAGTTTTATTGAATACGGGATGTACCAAACCGGGAGCAATTTCGGCAAGTGGCTCCAAAACAAACCTTCTTTCATGTAACCTGGGATGAGGAATTATAAGGTCTTCAAGGTTGATGATAAGGTCACCGTAAAACAAAATATCAATATCAATTTTTCTTGCTGAATAAGTGCTGTTTTCCTCTGATCTGTCAGCCTCACTTCTCCCGGCCCGATCATCTTCCGTTCCCTCGTTATTGCCAATCCCACTTTCTCTGATCCTGCTGCTTTCACTTTCACCTGCCCTGCCGATCCCGCTTTGCCAGGATGGGTCAGACTCTCTTTCCCGGTCTCTGCCAAGTACTTTCTCAATTCTGCTTATAATTTGAATTATCTCGACCGGCTCAAGCCTGGTTTCTGAGACAATGGCCTGGTTCAGAAAGGGATTGTTGTGAGAGAATCCCCAAGGTTCTGTTTCATATACCGAGGATACTTTTACAACGTTTCCAATTAACAGGTCTATTTTCTCTCTTGCCGTTTTCAGATAGAATGACCGGTTTCCCAGATTCCCTCCCAGAAGCATGAATACTCTTATCATGAGGTTCGTTTGAACTTTATTAAGAATTCAAGACAAAGATAGATTACCGGCTTAACACTGCCAACCGATTTTTTGCCTTATAAAACACATTATCACAACCATAAGCAGATCCAAATTTGCACCGCAGGCTAATTTATATGGCCTTTTCCTATCTTGTTATTGATTTTTTGTTATATTTATAAATTGGTAATTATCAGGAAACAATTACAGATAAAACTACAGAAAGTATATTTAAAACAAACCGATGAAAAGTTTTTTCAAATTTTTACTAGCCTCCGTTCTTGGAGTTCTTATAGGCTTTACGCTTATTTTTTTCATTTCATTTGGCATAATTGGTGCCATGATCGCTTCGGCCGACAAGGCTGTTGAGGTGGAGTCCAATACTATTTTCCTGATGAAGTTCGACCGGCCTATAGTTGACCGGGCATCGAGAAGCCCTTTTGAAGGGTTTGATTTTTTCACCATGCGGCCGCTTAAACAGTACGGGCTGAATGACATCCTCGATAATATCGAAAAGGCAAAGAATGATGATAATATTGACGGTATTTTTATGGAAGTTCTTATGCCTCAGGCAGGAATTTCCCCTCTGGGTGAAATCCGGGCTGCCCTGGTTGATTTCAAGGAATCGGGAAAGTTTGTTGTCGCTTCGGCCGACAGTTATACACAGATGGGTTATTACCTGGCTTCAGTGGCCGATGAGGTTTACCTGACTCCGACCGGACTGCTGCAATGGACCGGTTTGCGCTCTGAGGTTATGTTTTTTAAAGGCTCCTTCGACAAGCTTGGTATAGAACCGGAAATATTGCGGCATGGTGAATATAAAGCAGCGGTTGAACCTTTCATGCAGGAAGAAATGAGCGATGAGAACCGGGAACAGATTATTTCCTATCTTGGTTCTATCTGGCAGGTCATGCTTGAAGATGTTGCAGGTAGCCGCGATATGAGCGTTGAAGAACTTGACCGTATTACCGAAGGGTTGCTGATTCGCAGCGATGAAGCGGCACTGGAGTACGGAATGGTTGACGGACTAATGTACCGGGATGATATATTGAGTTTATTGAAGGAATATACCGGGGTTGATGAGGAAGATGATCTCAGGGCAGTCGATATAGACCGTTATACGAGAGTTCCGGAAGAAAGAAGTGGCAGAAGACCGCAGGAAAAACTTGCCGTGGTTTATGCAGAAGGAACTATTTTGCCCGGCGAAGGAGGATCAGACGCCATTGGGGCTGACCGAATTTCACGTGCATTGCGGGAAGCAAGGCGCGATACAATGGTTAAGGCAATGGTTTTCCGGATCAACTCACCGGGTGGCAGCGCACTTGCCTCGGAGATTATCTGGAGAGAAGTTGAGCTTGCCTCAAAAGAGAAACCGGTAATTGTGTCTATGGGAGATGTTGCTGCTTCAGGCGGTTATTATGTTGCTGCCCCGGCTACAAAAATCGTTGCCAGTCCCCAAACCATCACAGGATCGATAGGGGTGTTTGGAATGCTTTTTGACATCAGCGACTTTCTGGATGACAAACTTGGTATAACCGTTGATGTTGTAAAGACAAATGAATTTGCCGATATCATGAGTGTGTACCGTCCCATGACTCCCGCCGAACGGGAAATATTAGAGGATGGCATTGAAAATATTTATGAGGTTTTCACAAATAGAGTGGCCGAAGGCAGGGAAATGGAAATGAACCGGGTTAACGAGATTGCGCAGGGGCGCGTCTGGAGCGGTTACGATGCGCGCGAAATCGGGCTTGTTGATGAGTTCGGCGGACTAAGACGGGCCATTGAGATTGCCGCCGAAGAGGCTGGTATAGAAGAGTTCCGCATGGTTTCACTGCCGCGTATACCCGATCCTTTTGAGGAGCTGATGCGCGCCTTCAGCTTTGATGTCAGGGCAAGATTGCTGGGTAAAAATTACGGGGGAGCATCCCGGTATTACGAAGCACTAAAAGGGGCTTTTGAAAACCAGGGAATCCAGGCCAGAATGCCTTTTGATATTATCGTTTATTAACCAGCACATTTGGCCCCGGTCGCCTTTTCACAAAGCACGATTATGAAACCCATTGGCGGACCAAATCTGACCGATGAAAGAAAGAATTCAAATTCTCTGTTGACGGCTTTACTTATTCCGTTTTCGGTGGTTTATGGAATAGGGGTATTCCTGAGGAACAAGTTTTTTGATACCGGTATTTTTACATCCCGCGAATTTCCTTTGCCAATTATATCGGTGGGTAATATTACTGTTGGGGGAACAGGAAAGACTCCGCATGTGGAGCATATTGTTTCTGTATTAAAAGATGAGTTCAGGGTAGCTGTCCTCAGCCGTGGGTACAAAAGGAAATCTTCCGGCTTTGTGCTGGCTTCCGCCAGTTCTGACGCAGAAGAAGTTGGTGATGAGCCGCTGCAGATAAAAAAGAAATTCCCTGAAGCGGAAGTGGCTGTTTCAGCCGACAGGGTCGGGGGAGTTCGCAAGCTTTGCAATTACAATAAAAGCATCCAGGCGGTGATTCTTGATGATGCTTTTCAGCACCGGTGGATAAAACCGGGTATTTCAGTGCTTATAGTTGATTATAACCGCCCCGTTATGCACGACCGGTTGTTGCCTGCAGGCCGGTTGCGGGAGGGGGTATCCTCAAAAGAAAGAGCTTCCATAGTAATTGTTTCCAAATGCCCCCCGGGAATTACACCCATAGAACGGCGCATATTCAAAAAGGATATGGACCTTTCTCCCTGGCAGTCTCTTTATTTCACCTCATTTTCATATGGCGATCCGCTTCCCGTATTTAAAGAGGGAGATCCATTTCCCGCCAAAAAAGCATCTTCTGCCGGTGAGCCTGTTGTACTTATGGTTACGGGCATAGCAACCCCCGGTATTCTAAAAAAATATCTCATGGACATTTTCCCCGAAATAGTTCAGGTATCCTTCCCCGATCATCACAATTTTACTGGCAAAGACATTCAGCGAATAGAAAAAGAATGGAATATGATCGGGAATAAGCGGAAGCTAATTATTACCACCGAAAAGGACGCCATGAGGTTACAAAAAACTCCCGGCATAGACCCCCTGATAAAAAAGAATATGTATTATATTCCCGTACAGGTAAAGTTTGGGGAAAAAAACAGCAATAAATTCAAAAAACAAATTGTCGATTATGTTAGAAAAAATAAAAGAAACCACATCGTATCTCATAAATGAGACCGGATTTCAGCCTGAGGCCGGCATAATTCTCGGGACGGGGCTTGGCGGACTGGTACGGGAGATT
>PWPZ01000206.1 GCA_003556985.1 Bacteroidota bacterium | reverse complement strand
GGCGGCAAAGTTCTCGACAATCCAGAGTCCACATCCATAGTGGTTGCAACCAGGAAGAATATAAGCAGCATGAAGGCTATATCTGCCATGGAAGCCGTGGGTATTTCCGGAATATTTCTTGCCATAGTTTTGTTATTATTTCATTTGTTACTGCCTGGAGCAGTATTATTCTTACCTGAATAAATTTCTGATCTCAGTATAAAATATTGAAAGGACAGCAATTAGCAGTAAAATATACATCGTACCAAGCTGGGCTCCAGCCATTTTCAGAACATGAGGAACGTTGTCCGGATGTTCCGTAGCAAGTTGCAATACTTCGTCTGAAGCGAACTGCCATGCTATGAATACAATTACTGCTATAACGCCAAGTCCTATGAGGGTTTTTTTCGCTTCTTTCGGGTTCAGGATCATCCTGATGGCCGGAAAAACTATGGCTGATAACAGTGCCAAACCAACCAGAACATATGACCAGATTAGGATTGTTTCCGTTACAACCGGTTCTCTCATAGGGGTATCTGCCGTTCCTGCGACATCAGCACCGAAATAGAAAAACAGCATCAGTGCAACTGAAATTCCCATCAGAACATACAGGGTAATGGTTATTATTTTTGTTAACATGTTGGGCATGATACTTATTTTTTGAGGTTATGTTTTACCAGAATATAGATAAGCGAGATGGAAGCATCTTCCATGGTATTGACCAGTGCATCGACTTTTGAAGCAATATAATTGTAGAACACCTGAAGTATGATAGCTACAACAAGACCGGATACGGTTGTAATAAGAGCTACTTTAATACCTCCTGCAACAAGTGAGGGAGAGATATCACCTGCCGCTTCAATTGAGTCAAAAGCTGCGATCATACCAATTACAGTACCCATAAACCCGAGCATGGGGGCAATCGATATAAACAGTGATATCCAGGTCATGTTTTTTTCAAGCAAGCCGGTCTGCACACCGCCATAGGCCACAACTGATTTTTCAACAACATCAATGCCTTCATCGAATTTGCTAAGGCCCTGGTAAAAGATGCTGGCAACAGGTCCCCTGGTATTACGGCAGACTTCTTTGGCTTCTTCAATTCCACCGTGTTCCAGAGCTTCTTCAACATCCTGCAGCAGCTTATCGGTATTGGTGGTTGCGAAATTCAGATAAAGTATCCTTTCTATTGCTATTGCAAGTCCAAAAATTAATGCCAGCAGTACAACACCCATAAACCCGGCACCGCCTTCAATGAAAATCCTCTTTATTTCCTGGTGAAGAGGCTGCTCCTCATCGGGTTGCAATACTTCTGCAGGTGTCGCAGGAGTTTCAACGGGAGCTTGTTGTGTTTCAATATCTTCCTGTGCAAATGCGATACCTGATACTCCAAATGACAGCATTCCCAATACTGCTAAAAACGCAAATAGATTTTTCATGGTTTGTCTAAAATTTAATTATTAAAGTGATTTCAAATTTAACTTAATTAATAGATCGGTGCAAATTTAATTTGTTTGGTGAAGCGATACAAATATAAACCCAATTAATGTGTTATGAATTTAACTTTTAACTTTTTCAACAAACTGGTCCAAATTTATATTCAAACTAATTTAACCGTTATAATATTGTGCGGAGAAGGAGGGATTCGAACCCTCGATACCCTTGTGAGGTATACACACTTTCCAGGCGTGCGCCTTCGACCACTCGGCCACCTCTCCATATAATTACAATTCTCTTTGTTACAAGACTGGTTTTCCGGCTGCAAAGTTATAAAAAAACATAATAAAAACAGCAAGTTAACTAATTTCTCCTCTTAAGGGGCGTTTGACAAGTATCCTGATATCACCGGTATCACTGGTCCGGGCAAGGATAAACATTATTTTTGCTACTGCCGCCTCGGTAGTGATATCTCCTCCGCTCAACACTCCTGCTTCCAGCAGTCTTTTTCCGGTTTTATACTTGTTCATGTCGACACTGCCGGATGCACATTGACTTACATTTAATGTTATTATGTCATTTTTTGTTGCTTCCTCAACTACAGAAATGAACCAGTCGGCCGTGGGAGCATTGCCTGCCCCGTATGTTTCTAAAATAACGGCTCTTAATCCCGGTGTATTATATACTGCCTGTAACAATCTTTTTGTTATGCCGGGAAATATTTTCAATATTGCTATATCTGTGTTCAGAACGGAATGAACTTTCAATTTATTTCCTTCAGCAGGCCTCATAATTGCGTTGCGGTTATATCTTATATTTATTCCGGTTTCTGCAAGCACAGGATAATTATCGGAACGGAAGGCATTGAAATACTCTACATTGTGTTTTGTTGTCCTGTTTCCCCTGAAAAGTTTGTTCTGGAAAAAAATGCACACTTCAGGTACCACAGGAATGTTGTTTTCTTTTGCGGCAGCTATTTCTATCGAACTAATAAGATTTTCCTTCCCATCGGTCCTGAGCATTCCTATTGGCAGCTGAGACCCGGTAAAAATAACCGGTTTGCCCAGATTCTCAAGAAGAAAACTTAATGAAGAGGCAGAATATGCCATCGTATCGGTACCGTGCAGTATTACAAATCCGTCGTAATTATCATAATTGTCTTCAATTATGGAAGCCATTTTGATCCACATCTCCGGATTTGCTTCAGATGAATCTACCGGGGGCGAAAAGGATATCGCCTCCAGTTTCAGATCAAACTGGACCAGCTCTGGTAGTTGCCGTGAGATTTCAACAAAATTTACCGGCGACAATTCACCGGTTTCCGGGTCCTGAGCCATCCCTATTGTGCCCCCTGTATATATTATGAGTATAGACGGTTTCCTTTTCATTGATCCAGGTCCAGGTTGAAAAGACGGGCAGCATTATCACTGGTTTTGAGGGCTACCTCCTCAACTGTCGTCTCTTTTATTTCAGCTATTTTTTCTGCTATCAGTAAAATGTGGGCACTTTCGTTGCGTTTGCCTCTTTTAGGAACCGGCGACAGATAGGGAGAATCGGTTTCCAGCACCAGATCATCCAGGCCCACCGATTCCAATACCGGTGTCAATCCGGAATTCTTATATGTTACAACTCCTCCTATGCCCAGCTTGAATCCAAGGTTAAGGATTTCCCTGGCCTGGCGGGGCGTTCCGGAAAAAGCATGGAAAACCCCCCTGAGGTTGTCATTTTTATGCGTTTTTATAATCCTTATCAGGCTGTCCATTGTTTTCCGTGCATGGATTACAACAGGAAGATCCATTTTTTTCGCCCACTGGAGATGAGTGATAAAGGAATCTTCCTGTTCTTTCAGGAAATCCGTATCCCAGTGAGCATCCGTTCCTGTTTCGCCAATGGCAGTATACGTTCCATTTGCGGCCATCGATTCAAGAAAACTCAATTTCTTTTTGTAATTTCCATCGACCGAAGTAGGGTGGAGGCCAATCATAGGATAACACCGGTCCGGAAACCTTGCGCAGAGGTCAAGCATCGGGCTAACGGATTCAGTGTCAATATTGGGTAAAAGTATTTTAAGAACCCGGTTGTCGCGGGCATTATTGATTACCTGACCTATATCATCTGAAAAGTGGGGAAGATACAGATGGGCATGAGTATCAACGAGGACCATTGCTGTTACTTAATTTATACGACCGGGACAGTCATACTGTTCCTGATGTTATACTGGTCGGAGTTCATCCAGTCTCTTCTGTATGTTTCTGGCCGGTACAGTCATATTGCTGTTTCTGATGTTATACGGCACCCTGGGCAAGCATTGCATCTGCAACCTTCACAAAGCCTCCAATGTTGGATCCTTTTACATAGTTAATGAATCCATCCTGCTCACGACCGAATTGGGTGCAGATCTCGTGAATATCTTTCATGATCTGCTGCAGCTTTCCGTCTACCTCTTCACGGTGCCAGCTCATCCGCATTGAATTCTGTGTCATTTCGAGTCCGCTCACAGCCACCCCGCCTGCATTGGCAGCCTTGCCAGGACCATAAAGTATCCGGTTTTTAAGATAGACCTCTATGGCTTGTATTGTCGAAGGCATATTGGCCCCTGCCGACACAAGCATACAACCGTTTTCTATAAGAGTTTCGGCCTCCTCTTTGTTTATTTCGTTTTCGGTTGCGCACGGCAGTGCAATATCACATTTTATAATCCAGGGGCGTTTACCTTCGTGGTATTCCACACCGAATTTTTCTGCATATTCACTGATCCTGCCCCGCCGTATGTTTTTGAGTTCCATAAGCCAGGCCAGTTTTTCCTCATCGATTCCTGAGGGGTCATGAATAAATCCCGAACTGTCTGACAGGGTAACGACTTTGGCCCCGAGCAGGGTTGCTTTTTCAGTTGCATACTGGGCCACGTTCCCTGAGCCTGAAACGGCTACCGTTTTACCTTTAAATACTTCGTTACGGGTTTTTAGCATGGCCTGGGCAAAATATACACAGCCGTAT